>JAQWNM010000009.1 GCA_029268615.1 SAR86 cluster bacterium
GTTATCACTTCACTCCAAGACATAGTGCCATATTTTTCTAATGCATGAGACAATCCAGCAACAGTTCCAGGAACTCCAGCTGAAAGAAGCGAAAATCTTGCTTTTGTCTTGTCGTAATTTCCTGCAGAGTCTAAGAATAAATCTCTCGTAGCTCTCAAAGGAGCTTTTTCTCTATAATCAATAGCTATTGTTTTATCTTCTTTAGCTAAGTAGACAAGCATAAAACCCCCTCCACCTAAGTTACCTGCTCGAGGTAAAACAACAGCTAAGGCAAATGCTGTAGCAACAGCTGCATCAACTGCATTGCCACCCTTTTTAAGAATATCTGCACCAATTTTACTAGCTAATTCCCTTTGGCTAACCACCATCCCATTAGTACCAATAGTAGGATGATATACAGATTGATAATCGAATATAGGAAGTAAAGTTTTCTCAGCATAAGAATTTAAACTGAAAAAAAACAATATGAAAATTTTAAAAAGATTCTTAATCATGATCAGTCGTCTATTGCTTGATAGACAAGAGTTCTGTATCTATCGCCTAGATTTGGTGGGCCAGCCAATACTTGGGTCATAAATACTGCCGCCATTTCTTCCTCATTATCAACCCAAAAAGATGTACTCGCCGCACCACCCCAATAATAATTACCTTTAGAACCATACTCTGCAGCTTGCGCTGGATCTAGAGTCACTCCCACTGTAATACCAAAACCCTTACCAGATGGATAACCTTCTTTTTGGGTTATAGTTTCTGAAAGATGGTTTGAGGATAATATTTCAATACTCTTTCTACTTAAGATTCTTGTTTTGCCTAATTTTCCTTTATTTAATAACATTAACGCAAACTTCATATAATCTTCTGTTGATGAAATTAAACCTGATCCACCATCAAAGACTGTGGGTTTCATTAAATAAGGATCTACTTCTCTTTTAGATAACAAGCCTGTTATAGTTCCTGGAGGAAATGCAGCTGCAAGACCAGGCATTAATCTATTTATTAAGGGCATATATCCATAAAGATTTGTGTACCTATCAACTTTATCTTTACCAACCATGAATGCGGTATCATCCATAGAAAGAGGATCAAAAATTCTTGTCTTCAAAAATTGGTTAAAAGGCATGCCAGAGGCGATTTCTATAACACAGCCCAATACATCCATTCCAACACTATAAGTCCAAGAACTACCTGGCTGGTGCTTTAAAGGAAGGGTAGAGAGCTCCTCAGCAAAAGCGCAAATATTTTTATAAGATTTAGTACCTAATGAAACGCCTTGAGAATCAACCATATAATAAGGAAAAATATTCTTTGCTCTATAAAGATCACTTACTGGATTTACTTTATTAATGGCATAACTCAATCCAGATGTATGTGTAGCTAAATCTCTCAAAGTGATAGGTCTATTTAACGGTTCTGTAATCATCACACCTTCTTCAATTGTTTTATAAACTTCAGTATTAGCAAAACCAGGTATAAATTTTTCTACCGGATCTTCAAGTCTTAGTTTCCCATCTTCTATCAGGACCATTAAGGCAACTCCTGTTATTGGTTTTGTCATAGAATAAATTCTAAAAAGAGAGTCTTTTTTTAACGGCAGCTTATTTTCCATGTCTGCATAACCATAGACTTCAAATTGAGCCACCTTGCCTTTTCTAACAATCATGGAGATAAATCCTGGAATTATCTTACTATCAACATCCTGAGAAAATGTATTGATAATTTTCTTCAGTCTATCTTCAGACATACCAGCCTGTTTTGCTTCATAAGCTCCAGCACTTAAATTAAACGTCACAAATAAGATTAAATAAAACTGGAAAGTCTTAAGTAAAAAAGTTTTCAATTATTTCTCCAATAAAGGTTTTTCTAAAGGGCTTAATTTAATATATCCTAGTCATAATGTCTTTAAATAACAACAGGCAAAATAGTTAATAATATGGATTTTAAACTTAAAAATAAAACGGCTCTAGTTTGTGCATCAAGTGAAGGCTTGGGAAAAGCCGCTGCATTAGAACTTGCAAAAGAAGGTTGTAAAATATCAATGTGTGCTAGAAATAGTAAGAATTTAGAAAGAGCCGCATCGGAAATAAGATCTCAAGTAAAAACAGATGTAATTACCTCTGCAATAGACCTAAATGACAAAGATTCTCTTAAATCATTAGTAAATAAAACTGAGCAAGAAATTGGTCCAATAGAGATCCTAGTTAATAATGCAGGAGGACCTCCTCCTGGATCTTTTGATAGCTTAAGTGATGAAGATTGGCAACAAACCTTTAACTTAACTTTAATGTCTGCAATCTCACTTTCAAAGTTAGTTCTTCCAAATATGAAGAAAGAGAATTGGGGAAGAATAATCAATATCCAATCAAGATCGGTAAAGTCACCAGTTCCGGGACTATTTCTTTCCAATAGCATGAGATTGGCTGCTGTTGGATGGGCCAAAGCCCTTTCAGATGAAGTTGCAGAACATGGAATTACTGTAAATACAGTCTGTCCTGGTGAAACTCGCACCCAAAGACTAGTTGATATATTTGCTAAGCAGGCCCAAGCAACAGATCAGAATCCAAATGATATAGAACAAGCTATAAATAATTCTATACCAGCTAAAAGGATAGGTGAACCAGAAGAGTTAGCTGCTTTAATTGCTTTTTTGGCGTCTGAACGATCTGGATTCACAACTGGCACAGTGATCCAGGTTGATGGAGGTGCTACAAGGTCTTTTTTCTAACTTAGATTTTTTTGAAACATTGTATCTAATTCACTTACTTCCTTTTTAGTCATTTTAATATACAAAGAGACTAATCCAGCAATAACTGCACCGAAGAGACAAGGTGTAAGAAAATAACCGATATAAAAATATAGATTTTGATCAACTGGCACTCCGCCCCCTGCAAGCTGCAAGCTTATGAAGCTTATAAAACTAATCACAAAAGCTATGATTGTTTTTTTTCGCCTTTCTTTGTAGGCAGAACTTTCTTTGATGATGTCTTCAAGGGTAAATTGATGTTTAGATCCATCAACATCTACATGCAATTTACCTTCTGTATAATGCCATTTCATAAATTTAGAATTCTATTTTCTATAATTAGATTAGATATATTCTAAACAATTAAATAGTTTCCACAATTATTCTTTCGCAAGTAGGCATCTCTCCTTCACCCAGAAAACTTTCTTTGATTAATTTAAATTCCTCCAAGTCTCCAACTATTACTTGCCAAACATTAACTTTTTCACCTTCAAGTTCAATTGTTTGAGGACTAAATCCCATAGGAGCTATAGAAAAATTATATGGCGACTTGCCATGCAAACAACTTTCTACAAAATCCAAATATATACCTAATTTTTCTCTTGAAACTACATCAAAAAAAGCAACAGAACCTATTTCGGTCGACGTTACTCCTATTCTCTTTAGAATCTCAGCAGGAAATAAACCGCCTGTATAACGGGCATTTACTTCTATGACTTTAATTTCATCTCCGTTTACAAAAAAATCTATTCCACAATTTAAACCTTCCTCTTCTGAATAACCTAAGCCCCTCATGCACTCTCCTACTTTTATCAAAGCTGCTAATTGTTGATCTGATAAGGATATTTTTGAATTTAGATAATTTCCGATCCATATCCCTTCACTAAAAAGTATCTTTCTAGTGTTAGCGATAGAGATATCTAGATCATCAATGAGAAGGTCTACAGTCATTTCTGACCACACGGAAGTATCTAATTTCTCTTGAAGAACTAGCTCTAAATCATCTTGATATTCATCTAAATATAATTTTGCTTCTGCTATAGAACTAATAGATATGACGTTTCTGGCACCGGATAAACCCATAACTTTTAACATAACTTGTGGAGAATATTTAGTCATAAACTCTTTTACGACTTGACTATCAAGAGAGCTCTTATCTGTTACAACAGTTTCTGGAACCGGTATATCATTTAGTTTAGCTATCTCAGCAAAGCGCATTTTAGAATTTACTTCCTGACTTATTCTCAATTTAGTTTTGTCAGAATGTAAACATTGATTAGAACCGCTGATCAGATGAATAGATACTAGTTCCGACTCTCCTTTGTCTGATTCTATAGATTGATAGAAACAATCTTGAGGATAATAGTGTAAATTATCTAAAGATATAGGGTGCATACCCATTTCTTTAAAAAAATGATGGTATCGAAACAAAACTTCTGGCCATTCATCTTTTAAAAAAGCTTCATAGAAAGAAGTATGATCATTTGGTTTCCCAAAATATAAAGAAGCTACTTGCAAACAACACATTAAACTCTTATTTTCTAAGTCATCTATTAACTGCTTTTCAGTGAGGTCTTCCCTAGAAAAATGAAGTTCTAAGTCATCAGCTGATAAAGCATAAAACACAGATTTCTTTTGATTCGGAAAAAAGGAACTAACTTTCATAAAATACCTCCCCAGCTAATAAACATCTTTATGAAGAGTTATTTTACTATATATCTTCAAGAAGAAAGATATCTATAAAATTCTATAACTTGCGGATCTAATTTAATATCTGAAACTCTTAATTCAGTATGAAGTTGCAAAGAACTTAGCGTCTTACACCTACTGAGGGCCACATAAGCCTGCCCTGGAGCAAAAGCGCCACTGCCTAGATCTACTGAACAACTCTCTAAAGTTAGCCCTTGAGATTTATGGATAGTAACTGACCAACCTAATTTTAATGGAAATTGTTCATAGACAGCTATTTCTTCTGTATGTATCTCATCAGCTACTTCATCATAGATATAACTTTCTTTTACCCATTTCTCTCTTTCAACTTTATAAGGAATATTCTGAATCTTTACCTCAATTTGCTTCTTAGAAGACACATCCAAAACTTTACCTATTGAACCATTAACCCATCTTCCTTCAGAATCATTCTTGGTAAAAATAACTTGGGCCTCCTTTTTTAGAATTAACTCCCTAGGAGCAGGCAATTCACTTTCCTTAAATTCTCCCCTTTCTTTTGCTTTAAATACTTTTTCCGAATTTTCTATCTGTTGAAGTTGATATTTATTCAAGTCCTCAGAACGTCTAGTTCTTGAAGTAACTGTCATAGCTGTCTCCTCTTCGGATTGAGGATCAAAACAAGCTCGATTAATTATTTTTACCGTCTCTTCTAAATTGAGACCTAAACGAATGTTATTTAATAGATCTAAAAAATTACTGTCGTCCTGTTGTCGAAAAGATTCGGTCAATTCGTATACTTTAGGATCTTTTGTTTCATAAAAACAAGCAGCATCAAAAAAGAAAGGTGATTCATAGAGGTCTAGAATTATCTTTTCGTCATATTGATTCATGACTGGTGGAAGTTGAAAAAGATCACCGCAAACTAAGACGCTGACTCCTCCAAAAGGTTTTTTTGATTTTCTATGTAATTGAAGGCTTCTAGAAATTGCATCAAGTATTGGAGCTTTTACCATTGATATTTCATCTATAATTAAAATCTCTAAATTCTTTATGAGTTTTCTAAATCTAGGATCTTTATACTCCTTAACAGGTGGAATAGGTTCAAAACCTAAACGAAAAACTGAATGAATTGTTTTACCCCCTATATTCAATGCGGCTATACCAGTAGGCGCTACCACTATTTTCTTTTTTGTGACTTCTTTTTTTACGTCTTCAATTAAAGTTGATTTTCCTGTCCCAGCTGGCCCAGTGACAAAAATAAATTCTTGCTTCTTTTTACCAGAAGAATTCAATAAATCTACAACTGACTCTTTAATATCTTCGTAAGAAGAAAGCGGGCTTTTTGATATCACAAACAGGATACTATCCTATTTACCTAGAGATTTCTTAAAATATCAAACTTAGTCTTACAGAAATAGATTGCTAAAAAAACCTATTCTTCTTTATCCATTCCAAGAGAATGAGTTTCCTCTGATGAAAGAGTTTCAACTGACTTTAGTTCCTCAATACTATCTTTAGAATCAAGAGATATCAAAGATTCAAATTTTCTTGCTTGTGGCATTAGTCGAGAGTCCCATGAAGACTTTGCGCTATTAAATCCACTAACAGCATCACTAAGTCCTTTTTCTATCTTAGAAAACCTTGAAAGAAAGTTTTTTAATCTCTTATGCAATTCATTTCCAGCTTGTGCAACTTCTTTTGCATTATCTTCAAGATCCCTTTGAACCATAGCAAGCATGACTGTTTTTAAAGTTGCATATACCAAAACTGGCGGACATATAATTACTTTCAACTTTGCTGCTTGTTCTACTAAATCGGGTATTTCTTCAATGGCCGAAATAAAAAGAGCTACATTATGAAGATACATAATCGTAAAGTCTGGCGAACCACCATCCAAGTCTTGATATTTCTTTGAACCTAACTGCTTAGCATGACTTAAGAGAGACTCAGCATGTTTCTTCATTAGCTTTTTCTTATCTATTTCATCATCTACTTGCATAGCTTCTTGAAATGCATTTATAGGCACCTTGCTATCTATAAATATTATTCCACCATCTGCGGTATTAATTGTAAAATCAGGCCTAAACTGCTCCCCTTCTTGATTTTTAAAGGTCCTTTGAATATCAAAACTAACTCCTTCTACAAAGCCAGCATCTTTTAAAAGTGTTTTGAGTGACTCTTCACCTAATGACCCTTGAATTCTAGTATTTGAAAGAGCTTCGGCCCAAGCTGTATGGGACTTAGATAAACCTTCAAAGCCTTTATCTAGTTTTTCGGTCTGAGTTTTCCATGTTGTATCCGCCTTAGAAACAGCTTCTTCTAAATTTTTTATAGATTTTGTAATTGTTTTTTCGACATCTGCCATTTTAGAAGACATAACTAGGTCATGTTTTTCATTCTTATGGATAGCTTTTTTTTCTTCTTCCTCTGCAACATTTTCTAATACTGCTTTAGCTGTATCTGAGAATAAAGATTGGAAAGTACCTTTAATTATTTTTGGTGAAAAGAAAAGACCTATGGATACCCCTAAAGTTAGAAATAAAAGACATAAGATTGACACTAGAAATATACTCATATTCATATATTACCTATATTCTTCAATGTCCTCCAAGTTTTGTTATTATCAATACTATAATTTAAGAATCAATAAAAAACTCCATGCCTAAATTAATATCGCTGATCAAGAAAAAAAGTCAATTATCAGATGAAGATTTTGCATCATATTATGAAACTCATCACGCCCCTCTAATAAAAAATATTTTTCCAATGTTGAGTCGTTATGAAAGAACTTTTTTACCTGCTTCAAGCATATTATTTGGTGAATTTTCTTTAGGATCAGAAAAAGAAGAAAAGCCGTATGATGTTATTACTGAGTTGTGGTTTAAAGATGATTCTGATTTAGAAAGTTTTATGGCTCATGCTATTAAACCAGACATACTCGAAGTTATCAGGAATGATGAAGCTAAATTTTTACGCAGTGAATGTACCGTTACCTATAGAGTAAATACACCCTGATTAAAAATAATTTATTAAATATATAGACATAAATTAAACTACTAAGATGAATAAATCACAGATTTTTTCTTTTGGAATTCCAGCTATTGGAGCTGGATATATGTATTTATTACTCAGTTTATATGTGATGAAATTCTCTACCGATGTACTTTTAATTGCTCCAGCAATTATGGGGCTAATATTTAGTATTTCAAGAATTTGGGATGCTATCTCCGATCCTCTAGTTGGCTATTTAAGCGACAGAACTAAAAATAAGTTTGGTCGAAGACGCAGTTGGATATTAGCTAGTTGTATACCTATATCAATCGGATTTTATGCAGTCTTTTCTCCTCCTGAAAATTTTCAGGGACAATATTTAATCTTTTGGATGGCCTTATCTATATTGACCTTTTATTCCGCAATGACATTATTCTTTGTACCTCATATGGCCCTAGGTGCAGAGCTTTCAAATGACTATCATGAAAGAAGCAAGTTATTTGGCATACGCCATATTTGTTATACGATCGGGTCGAGTATTTCTCTAGGAACCATTTACTTATTAATTAACGAAGAACTCAGCTTAAATGGAGATGTAAGGCAGCTTGCAAAAGATCAAGCAATATTCGCTGTTCTGATAATGACCATACTAATCAGTCTTAGTGTTTTTAAATTACGCGAGAAAACTGAATTCCAAGGAAGGGTTAAAGCCAATCCCTTAAAAGCTTTTAGAGATGTTTGGCTTAACCCTCATGCAAAATTATTAATTATTGTAACTTTCATTGAAAATATTGGATCAGCTGCAATTGCTACTTTGACCCTATATATATCTCAATATGTTGTTGGAGCTCCTGCATGGGCACCTATTATTATTCTAGCCTACATGATCCCATCAATACTTTCTGTACCTTTATGGCTTCCATTGTCTACTTACTTTGGGAAAATAAAAGTTTGGGTATCAAGCATGATGCTCACTGCAGCATCATTTGGAGGAATGTTCTTTTTACCTTTTATTAGTTCCATGGAGGAAAGGCTTACTCTTATAATTATTTTAGCTTTTTTTGCAGGACTTGCGTCTGGATGCGGAGGAACTATTGGACCTTCAGTGCAAGGGGATGTAATTGACTATGATGAATACACAACCTATGAAAGAAAAGAAGGTACTTATTTTGCAGCTTGGAATTTTATTTTTAAAAGCGCCTACGGTGTCATGTTATTAATGACAGGTTTTGTATTGCAAATAGCAGGATTTATCCCTAATCAAGATCAAACCATGGAAGTTAAGATATCCATGGTCAGCCTTTATGGGTTGCTACCTTTAATTTGCTACACGATTGGTGCTATTTTATTTAGTAGGTTTAAATTAGATGAAAAAGCCTATTCAGTAATCAGAAAAGATCTTGATATGAGAGTCTCTAAAAAATAATTAGTTTATTTCACTGATTAAGAGACTTGAAGATTTAAGTTTAGGTTGAGTTTTAGTAAGCCAACCATCTTTCGTAATTAATTGATCAATGCCTAAAGAAATATTAGACAGGGTCTTGGCTTTCATTTTTCCCCAGTTAGTAAAATGAATAGCTCCAACTCTAAAAATTTCTAAAAACTCCTCCTCCCCTAAGAACGTAGAAGAAAAAAGAAATGATATGATTCTTGTAGTTTTTTCAGAAGAAAAACTATACCCCATATTATGATTTAAGATTACTTGAAGTACGGAAGGCATATCTCCCATTTCTATTTCAGTTTTTTTACCTTGTTTTTGCCTAAGAAGTTTCATGGAATCAAAAATACTTAAAATGAAGCCTAATACAAAAACTAACTCGAAAACTTCTTTTTCAGTTTTAGATAAATCTATTTCTTGAAGATCTATGGAAATATTTTTTTTTAGGTAAGGGTACCAATCTACAAACATCTCCCAGATGATTTGCTTTTCTTCTCTTACTAGATCACTTTCTTCTTTTATAAATTCAGTCATTTATCTTTAATTTTAAATATTCAGATAGAGGATTCTAATTTAGTGTTGAGATTTAGCCATTCTATTTCTGTCTCTTCTATTTCATTTTTTAGTTCCATCTGCGCTCTTAAATTATCCTGTAAATCAGATTTATCTTCATTAGCATAAATTTCAGAGGAACTAAGATTAAGTTCTACTTCACTTAACTTCTTGTGAAGGCGCTTTAATCTTTTTTCTATACCTTGAATATCTTTCTTTAGTTGCCGTGTATCTTCTTTAGGTTTTTGTTCATTAGATGCAATATTTAAAGAGGTCTTTTGATTTAAAGAAAACGCATCTCCTGATCTCACATACTTTTCATAATCTATTAGATCGCCCTTAAATTCTTCTACTTTGCCTCTCTCTAATAGTAAAAATCTATCTACGTTATTTGCTAGTAGATGACGGTCATGGGAAATTAATAATAAAGCACCTTCAAAAGATTGAAGAGCTAGGGTTAAAGCTTGCCTCATGTCCATGTCTAAGTGATTCGTAGGCTCATCCATTAGTAAAAGGTTAGGTCTTTGAAAGGCTATCATAGCCAAGGCAAGCCTGGCCTTTTCTCCTCCAGAAAAAAGACGAACTGCATCTTTAACTTTATCTCCTTTAAAATTAAACCCTCCTAAAAAAGACCTAATCTCTTGTTCGCTAGCAGCTTTATCTAATAATTGAATATGATTATAAGCAGATTGCTCCAGATCAAGATCATCTATTTGATGTTGAGAGAAATACCCTATTTTTAGATGCGTTCCCTTTGGGTTTTTTCCACTTAGTAAAGAAATTTCTCCTACCAAGCTTTTTATCAGAGTTGATTTACCTGCTCCATTAGGTCCTAATAATCCTATCCTATCTCCTGGATGTAACTGTATATTTACATTTTTTAATACAGGCAAAGAATAGCCAAGATTAGCTTTGTCTAAAGTTAATAATGGATTGGATACTTTCTTAGATTCAGGGATGATAAAACTAAAAGGTGAATCAATGTGTGCAGGAGCAATTAATTCCATTTTCTCTAGTGCTTTTATTCTACTTTGAGCCTGTCTTGCCTTAGTAGCCTTGGCTTTAAATCGTTTAATAAATTTTTGGATATGAGCTACTTCTCTTTGTTGCTTCTTGTAATTACTTTCTTGTTCAGCCAGTTTGGACGCTTTTAATTTTTCAAATTGAGAATAATTACCTGTAAATAATTCTATCCTCATTTGGTGAAGATAAATAATACTATCCACGCAGTCATCTAAAAAATCACGATCATGAGAAATGAGTATCATGGCTCCTTGGTAACGTTTTATCCAATCACTCAACCAAATAATTGCATCTAAGTCTAAATGGTTTGTAGGTTCGTCCAATAAGAGTAAATCTGAAGGCTGCATAAGTGCTCTAGCTAAATTTAATCTTACTCTCCAACCTCCCGAAAAATCCTTCAAGGATTTACTAAAATCATCTTCCGAGAAACCTAAACCTATCATTAGTTGTTCTGCCTTGGACTTCGATGTATAACCATCTAAGGTTTCAAATAGGTCGTGTAGGTCTCCTAATTTATCATACTCCTTGTTATCTTCCGCTTGTTTGATATTTTCTGAAACCTGCGTTAGTTTATGATCTCCCGCCAATACATAGTCCAATGACAATTCATTAGTTGAAGGCAGTTCTTGCGCTAAGTATGAAATACGGAGTGTTGAAGGATAAGTGAAATTTCCTTGATCAGATTCAAGCTCGCCTAAAATTAAATTAAATAAACTAGTTTTTCCCGTACCATTTGCGCCGACAAAGCCAACTTTCTTGTCTTGATGTATGGTGAGAGAAACATCTTCAAATAAAAGTTTTGAACCTCTTCTTAGTGCTAAATTTGTAAAAGAGAGCATAGATGCGCTTTGTTAAAAAAAGCGCATTATAATGCAAGAAATTTTATATCTTCTATAAAATCTTAACTGGTTTCTGAATCGTGCAAACTGACAGCGGAACATTTGCTCATTTCATGCGACAATTGAGTAAAAGGAATGAAGGAACCTTTTTAGCTTTATCCAGATAAAAAATGAATACTCCATTGATTGAAAAATTTTCATTGGCGGACCGGACGAGACTCGAACTCGCGACCTCCGCCGTGACAGGGCGGCGTTCTAACCAAACTGAACTACCGGTCCAAAGAAAAGTGCATTCTAACAGGTCTTAGCCCCTAATAAGAAGGGGGTATTTAAAAAAATATTTTTAACTAATGTCTTTTTTTGTAAAAGGGTTTTCGGCCACTTTATTATTCTGCTTAACAACGTTGTATGAATTCTTATTCTTGTCAAATCCAACTGCAAGATGAACTTCTCCATTTAAAAGATGTAATGCACATCCGCCATCAATTGCATAGCATGAAATCATCTTATTTCCATTAATAAACTTGTGAAGCGAAGGCCTTCTTTCTTTCTCCTCATCATAGTGAGGACAACAATTGCCATCAACAAACCCCAAGCAGTCCATAATATTTAATTTATCTTCCCAGGAATCAGTAATTCCTTTTTGAAACCAACAAATAGCGCCTGCACTGACACCACACATAATCACTCCTCTGTCATAAGCTTCTCTTAAAATTAAGTCTAAACCCCAATCCTTCCAAACAGCAAGCATACTTTTTGTATTACCTCCGCCCACATAAATAATGTCTTGGTCCTGAATAAGCTTTTCTAGATCAGGAGTCCGTTTGAAAAAATCAAGGTGAACTGGGGAACAGTTTAATTGGCTAAATGCACTATAAAAATTGACTTTATAAGCTTCATTATCACCTGTAGCAGTTGGTATAAAACATATATTTGGATTCTTCGCCTCGGATTGCTCTAAGATATATTTCTCGATAATCCTTTTACCAGGATCTCTTCCAAACCCACCTCCTCCAATAGCAATAATCTGTTTCTTCATTTAGTGATACACTTATTATGGTTCATAGGAGGAGTAGTATGAATAAAATTATTTTCTATACAAGCTTATTAACTTCATTCTTAATGGTCAGTCAAAATACTTTTGCTGATAATAATATAGAGGAAAATATTGCTAAGCATCAAGAGCAATTTGAAGAGGTGGCAATGAAAATCTGGGATTATGCAGAAGTTGGCTATCAAGAGTATCAAAGTTCTGATCTTCTAAAAAAAGAACTTTCTAATGAAGGTTTTATAATAAAAGATAATGTAGCCAACATACCTACCGCATTTACGGCTGAGTATGGGAGAGGCTATCCAATTATTGCAATTCTTGGAGAGTTTGATGCTCTTCCAGGAGTAATACAAAGCGCCTCCCCTTTCAAAGAAAAATATAAAAATAATACGGCAGGACATGCTTGCGGACATCACCTATTTGGAGCTGGATCAGCATGGGCTTCAGTTGCCATTAAAGAATGGCTGGAAACTAATGATAAACAAGGAACTATAAGATTCTATGGAACGCCCGCTGAAGAAGGCGGTTCAGGTAAAGTTTACATGGTAAGAGAAGGACTGTTTGATGATGTTAATGTAGTTCTGCACTGGCACCCAGGAAGTGTAAATCATGCTTCGCCAAGAACTTCAAACTCCAATAAATCAGCTAAATTTAATTTTCAAGGTATTTCTGCGCATGCGGCAAGTGCTCCTGATAAAGGTAGATCTGCTTTGGATGGAGTTGAGTCCATGAATATGATGGTCAATCTAATGCGTGAACATGTACCTCAGGACTCTAGAATTCATTATGTCATTACTAAAGGAGGCCTAGCCCCTAATGTAATACCTGACGAAGCAGAAGTTTATTATTATGTTAGGCATCCAAAACGTCAAATGGTCAAGCAACTTTTTAATAGAGTTGTGAAGGCTGCAGAAGGAGCAGCTTTAGGAACTGGTACAACAATGACTTTTGAAGTAATGCACGGCAATTACTCATTATTGCCAAATAATATCCTTCAAAAAATAATGCATGATAAATTAAGTGAATTAGGAGGTATATCTTATTCTCAAGAAGAGAATGAATATGCTAAAACTTTGCATAGAACACTCTTAAATCCAAGTGCTGAAGTTGGTGATCAAGAAAATATTCTAACTTTTCAACCTAAACATGGATATGGTTCTACCGATGTAGGAGATCTTAGTTGGCTAGTCCCAACGGCAGGAGCAAGGATAGCAACCTGGGTGCCAGGGACTTCTGCACACTCTTGGCAGGCAGTTGCTGCTGGAGGAACTTCCATAGGCCTTAAAGGGACTAAACTGGCTGCGCAGGTTTTATCTAAAACGGCACAAGAAATTTTCTTAAATCCAGAAATTGTTAAAAAAGCAAAAGCTGAATTAATTGAAAATGTGGGCAAGAATTTTAAATATGAAGCTCTCCTTGGAGACAGAAAACCACCATTAGACTATAGAAACTGAGCCAGATTAACTTTTAGGAAGCTCCAGCATTTCTATACTATTTCCAGCAGGATCTTCAATATAAATTGATGCAGTTCCATCTCGATGCTTTATTAATTTACCATATTCTGAAGCATTGTCTGATTCTACTGCAAAATGGCCGGGATGCTTATCTGGAAGAACTAAAGCAAGCTTCATGTTTTCAAATTGGATCATTGCCCAGCTATCATCTTGGTATAGGATTTTGATATCAAATTCTTTTTCATACCACTCCAATGATTCTGATAAGTTTTCTACCTGTACTGCGATATGATGAATCTTATCCATGCGATACAACCAACGCCGTCACAAAGACGATTCCAACTATTAGAACGCCTGGAATACTTATCATTAATAGTTTTCCTAAGTAAATTAAATCTTTAAAGATTATTTTGTCTGCATCTTGTTCTCTCTTTGAAGCATTAAATATGGTTAAACACCAGTTCACTAAAAAGGTTATTCCGCCTAAAAGAAAAATTAAAGTTATAGTAGATGATTCCATGTCAGCATAGTACACATTTGTTTGACTAGAAAAAAGTATTACAATTAAAGAAAAACCCTGAATAATGATTGAAGTTCACCACCTAAACAATTCTAGATCGCAAAGAATTCTTTGGCTTTTAGAAGAATTGAATGCTCCTTATACGTTAATAAAACATCTTCGAGACCCACAAACAAACTTAGCTCCAGATGCTTTAAAAGAAATTCATCCATTAGGCAAATCTCCTGTCATTGTAGATAACGGAGAAGTGATCATGGAATCTGCAGCAATTTGCACTTACATAATAGATAAATATGCCCCAAAGGACTTTAGTCCTAACCCGGATGACAAAGATTACTATCAATATCATGAACTCATGCATTATGCTGAAGGTTCAGCCATGCTGCCTTTTTTACTTTTCTTGTACTCAAGTGTTTTAGGTGCAGCGGCAGCTCCTTTGGTTGATCGTATTTTTTCTGAGATGCAAAATCATATTGGATACCTATCTACTAGACTTGGTTCAAATGATTTTTTCTTTAGAAACACTTTTTCAGGAACAGATATTATGCTCTCATTTGTCCTAGAAGCTGCAGATGTGTCAGATCAATTAAAAGACTTTCCCAACCTCAAAAACACTCTAGCTATTTATCAATCGAGGTCAGACTATCAAGTTGCTCTAGAGAAAGGAGGTGAATACAAATTAGGAGGATAAATCTTATTTCTTTCTAAGATCATAATATCTCTTCACATCTTCTTTAGTTATTAACCCATTTTTACCAGTCCCATAAACATTAGAAATTTCAATACCCAATTTTTTGGCGAATCTTTGAGTGGGCGGATAAGCCTTTACTTTTTTGATAGACAGCAAATCAGGCATTTCAATTGCATTAGGAACCAAGTGCAAAGAAGTCTTTCTGATGGGATGAATATATTTTTCTTTCATAAAATATATATGGGGACTAACTGTACAAAAATCAATCAATTGAGAGTTTTATTTTTAGAAGTTATTTTTTTTAGTTTATTACTTTATAATACTGTAAATTTTTAAAAGGAACTAAAAATACATGAAAATATATTATGTTTTAATTTCGATTATCTTCTTTGCTATTAGTTGTGCATCGAGTGATAAAAACTCATCAAATAATGTCCAATCTAATCAATCTGCAAATCTAATCTGCGAAAAGGTTATAACAGCTGGTTCAAGACTTCCTAAGAGAGTCTGTTATGAAAAAGGAATGAAAGAGACTATTGAAAAGAAAAGTAAAGAGGCCCTTAAAAGAGAACAGAATAGAAACAGGACAAGGGTAAGCTCTCCTGTTGATGGCACCTAAAGATTAAGCTCCTATTAATATATTATTTCTTATTTATATATAAATTTGATTATTATGAGGAGTTAGTTAATAAAAAAACTAAAGTTACTGAATATGAATGCCAAGCAAATATTTATTCCTTTATCTCTTTTACTGACAGGTCTAATTGGAGGTCATTTCTTTTCTGACCTTTTGGGGCTTCAAACTAAACTAGAAAAAGATTTTAATATCAAAAAAATAGTCCTTGATATAGAAGTACCCAAAAAAGAATTAAAGGATATAAAAAACCCTGCGAAAAATGTAATTCTTTTAATTGGAGATGGAATGAGCGTAAGCCAGATTTCAGTTTATAGATTGCTTAAAGGAGGCCCAAATCACAGAGTTTCTTTTGATAGGTTCCCTTTCAGCGGTATCGTACTAACTCACTCTGAGGATGCTTTAATAACTGATTCTGCATCTTCCGCAACAGCCTATAGCACTGGTCAAAAAACTAAAAATAGGTACTTGGGTTTAGATTCAAAAAATAATTCTCTTGAGAATTTAACAGAGACTCTTGATCGGTATAAATTTGTAAGCTCTTTAATTGCAACTTCAGAGATAACGCATGCTACGCCTGCAGCATTTGCCTCTCATGTTGAATCTAGATGGGACACAGATCAAATATCTAAAGATTTAGTCAGTTCTAAAGTGGCAACGCTTCTAGGTGGTGGAAGAAACGTATTTAATACTGAATCAAATGGAGGAGTAAGAAAAGATAAGGAAGACTTATACGAAACTCTTAAATCCTCTACTAATCTCTTAACTACCAAACAGGGTTTAATGAATTTTGATCTCTCTAAAGAAGGGAGAGTTTTTGGATTATTTGCTGATAATCATCTTAGGGATATGGAAGACTTATCAAATCATCCCAAGGAGCCTTCTTTATCAGAAATGCTCCAATTTGCTTTGGATCGTTTTGATCATCATAAGGAAAGAGGTTGTGAAGGTTTTTTTATCATGGCCGAAGGCTCTCAAGTAGACTGGTCAGGCCATACAAATAACTTAAAATATCTTGAAAGAGAAATGGATGACCTTGATGATGCAATTAATTTATCTTATAAGTTCGCATTAGATAATCAAGAAACCCTAGTCATAGTTACGTCAGATCATGAAACGGGTGGACTTTTAATAGAAAGTGAAGGACTTTCTTATACAGGAAATAAAGTAAAGTTTTCCTATAACACGGACATCGGCAAAGGAAATCATACAGGAGTTCCTGTTCCTGTATATGCCTTTGGGCCTGGAGCTGAAAATTTTACTGGAACTCTAGACAACACAGACATATATCATGCAATTATTAAATCACTTGGCATAGGTCAACAATCTGTAAAAGGAAGCTGTATTAGATAGTTTTTCTTAGAACTTAATATTTTTATAGATCAGATTCATGTTCATCTACAATATAAGTTCTCATATACCTTGTATCAAAAAGTTTTTCTTCATCTTCTCGGATTTCTTTGATTACATCGGGTTCACTTAGTTTTTCCTTACAAGCATTGAACGTTTCCATATCTGGATACCAAATCTCAAGAAGTACATCAAATTCTGCTTCACTTAATTTTCCAGATCTATCCATTAAAGGGTCAGTAAAACGTCTCATATATTTTACTGCAAAACCATGCAAATACTTTTCACCAATAATCTTATGTCTTGTTTCATAGTACTCTCTAAAGTCTTTTACAGACATTCCTGACCTTCTTTTCATCGGGCTTATTACTTTAATCATATCTACTACTGTTAAATAATATAAATATAACATTCTTTAAAAAAGTGTCTGATAAAATAGTGCTTAATAATGAAAAAGTTTTTAAGATATTTTGCCTTATTTTGTATTTGGACTACCCCTTTTCAGGTAGTACTTGTTTTTTGGGGGACATGGATTGTTTTAACAACAGATTTCAGCCTTCTATCCCTTAGCCAAATTGAATTTATAGATAATTATCTAAATTTTTTAAAGGTTATTATTAACTGGCTTTATGTTTGGATTTGGAATCCTTACCTTGATTTTATTCTTTCTTTACCTTTAATTTTAACTCAAACATTTAGGGCAATATTCTCAACCTGGCTAGGGTTTTGGATACTCAAGAAATTAAAGTAAGAACTAAAAAAATTTTTGTTTATTCTGATATTGATAATACCCTTCTAAAGAATCATTAAATTAGCTTAATAATTCCTATCAATGCTCATGAGTAACTATTTTATCCCCTAATAATTCTTGGGCCTCGATCAACCCACCGGCATTTGTAAGATTTGAATACCCTAATTTATTTAAAATCTTTAGAGCTTTTCCAGACCGAGTGCCGCTTCGACAATAAAGAGTAATTTGTTGATTTCTATCTAATATTAAATCTTGTATTTGTGCTATCTCTTGCCATTCGATTCTTACAGCCGAGGATAAATGACCTTCATTCCATTCATCTAATGTACGAACATCTATAACTAAGTTCTTAGAGCTTAGAGCAAGGGCAAACATAAGGCTCAATAATAAAAAAATATTTCTTCTTATCATCTGTTAACTATATCAAATATGTCATACGATGCTAATTTAATAGTATTATCAAAAAAAAGTGAGGCGTTTCGATGAAAATAGAAGGTAAATGCGACGACCAATTTAAACCTGTAAAAGAACTATTTACAGATCTCCATTCAAGCGGGAAAGAAAATGGTTCATCTTTTGCTCTCTATAAAGATGGAAAACCTATAATTGATCTTTGGGGTGGTTATTTTGATGCAAAAAAAACTCAACCATGGAAAAGAAATACTTTAGCAACTGTTTGGTCAACTACTAAAGGGGTTGCTGCCTTAACTTGTGCTCTTGCAGTAGAACGCGGTCTTTTAGACTATGATCAAAAAGTTGCCCATTATTGGCCTGAATTTTCTTGCAACGGTAAAGAGAACATTACAGTGGGAATGCTCTTATCTCACCAAGCAGGAATATGTGGGGCTGAAACAATGAATATAGAAGACTATTATAATCAAGAATTAATGTCTTCTAAATTAGCCAATATGACCCCTATTTGGCAACCTGGTACTGCATCTGGTTATCACTCCATGACATATGGGTGGTTGGTTTCAGAATTAATATTAAGAGTGACCGGTAAAAACCTTGGTACTTATTATCAGGAAGAAATATCAAATCCAAATGGAATAGATTTTTACATAGGACTGCCTGAAGAAGAGGATCATCGTTCAGCTGAAATGATTCCGATGGAAAGGAACAATCAAAAAAAAGTTCAAAGAACTGAAATACAAAAAGCTTCAGACCTTGGACCCAATCTATTGGCTGCTCAAAATACTAGAGAATGGAGGGCGGCGGAGATTGCTTCTGCGAATGGACAAGGAAATGCTTCAAACTTAGCAAAACTTTATAGTCTAGTTGTAACTAATGACTTATCTATTAAGATTCTTCAAGAACACACAATCTCTAAGATGACTTCATCTCAAATCCAAGGAAGAGATTTAGTATTAGGTGTGGTAACAAGCTGGGGAGCAGGTTTTGTAATGAATATGCATAAGATTATATATGGCCCCGAAGAAAACACATTTGGCCACTCAGGCTATGGGGGTTCGTGTGCCTTTGGAGATCCAAAAAATAATCTTGGCATCTCTTATGTCATGAATAAAATGGAAGGAAACTTTGCAGGGGACAGTCGATCCATTGCTCTTATTAATAAAACTTATGAATGCATTGGCGAATTAAATATATAGTTTTTTATTTACCTTTTGTGTTTTGTAAAAATCTCTTCTTAGATAAATATTTTTTTTGTCCAGAACTTCCTTTTGGATTTCTTCGTTTCTTTTTTTGTTTTGGTGGTCCAAATTTTAAATTATGATCTGGTTCAAAACCTTCAATGACCTTCCTAGGTATAGCTACTTTGAGTAAACGCTCTATATCATGCAGTAATTTATGCTCGTCAGCACTTACTAAGGAGATGGCTTTTCCTTCTTGTCCAGCTCTAGCCGTCCTGCCTATTCTATGAATATAATCTTCCGGAACATAAGGTAGATCAAAATTAACTACCTGTGGGAGTAAATTAATATCAATTCCCCTTGCAGCTATGTCAGTAGCTACCAATACTTGTGTTTTTGAATCTTTAAAATCTCTGAGAGCCCTTGATCTTGTAGCTTGTGATTTATTTCCATGGAATGCAGCTGCATTTATTCGTTTCTTAATTAGCTGCTGAGATAACTTATTTGCTCCACGTTTTGTTTTAACAAAAACCAATACTTGAAACCAACCCTCTTCTTTTATGCAATGAGAAAGCAAATCTGCTTTCCTAGATTTGTCCACAGGATGTACTATTTGAGTTACCTTATCGGCAGTTTGATTATCAGAAGAAACTTGTATTTTTTTTGGGGCATTTAAGAGGTTATTAGCTAAGGACCTAATTTCCTTTGGAAAGGTGGCAGAAAAAAGAAGATTTTGTTTTTTAGAAGGAAGAGACTTTAAGATTTTTTTAATATCTCGAATAAAGCCCATATCAAGCATTCTGTCTGCTTCATCTAAAACAAGAAATTCTATCTCAGACAAATTTACAGTCTGACGGTCCAAATGATCTAAAAGTCTACCAGTTGTAGCAACCACAATATCAACACCTTTTTTAAGCTTTGCTATTTGTGTATTTATGCTCACACCTCCATATAGAACTGATGTTTTAAATCTTAAGGTATCGCCATAATCTCTAAAACTTTCTCCTACCTGAACTGCCAGTTCTCTCGTGGGAACTAAAATTAAAGCCCTTATTTTCCTGTTTTTAGATTCTGAGTCTTGTAGCATTTTTAGAATGGGTAATGCAAAAGCAGCGGTCTTGCCGGTTCCTGTTTGTGCTCCACCCAAAATATCGTGACCTTTTAATATTTCAGGAATAGCTAGCAATTGAATTTCTGAAGGCTTGGAATATCCTTTATTTTTAACTGCTTCCAAAAGCTCTTGAGTAAGACCTAGTTCAGTAAATTGCATTTAATTTTAATTTGAGTGATGGGTGATGCAGAACTTTAACCTGTATCTGCAACCACATAAAGGTCTTAATATTCCTTTAAAACTTTTTTTGGTAAATCATTGCAATATATTAATATCTTATTTTGTTACTTACTATGTATAACATGTCTGACTTTAATCTCAGTATTCATTTATAAAGTAAGCTTGTAAAATAACTTGAATGAATAAAAGCTGAGTAATTGCCTAGTTCTTGGCATAATACTTCTTTTTTTCCTCTAATTAGGTGATTATTTATGAGTACAGAAAATGATAAAGATCCAACATTTGAATATATTTCAAATGCAGAAGTGAAACAAAAATGGGGCTTGCCTGAAGATGCTGACCCTAAAACCATTGCACTTGAAAACATTAATCCAGGCAATACTGATTGGTTTGCCAGAAATCAAGAACTAGAAGTATTTGAGAGATTAAGGAATGAAGATCCCGTCCACTTAACTGAAGACAGTCAATTTGGTTCTTATTGGTCTATAACTTCTTACGAAGATATTAAATCTATAGACATGGATCATGGAAACTTTTCTTCAGATATTATGAATGGCGGCATTAGATTGGGAGGTCTGCCAATGCAAGAACCTCCTGATGAACTTTTTCATCTTCCTATGTTTATTATGCAGGACCAACCGAAACATACAGAACAAAGAAAAGAAGTCGCTCCGATGTTCACTGAAGCAAACTTAACAAAATTTGAAGAGCTAATAAGATCTAGAACTTGTGGAATTCTTGATAATCTTCCTGATGGAAAGACATTTAACTGGGTTCAGGAAGTATCAGTTGAGCTTACAAGTAGAATGTTGGCTTCTTTATTTGACGTCCCGCAAGAGGATAGACTTAAATTGGTTCATTGGTCCGATACAGTTGAAAGAATTTCTGACCCTAACTTCTTTGAAACTCCAGAAGAGGGATTTCAAGAACTTTGGAAAATGTTTGAATACTTCAACTCTGTCTGGGAAGAAAGAAAAGCAAATGACTCTGGGGGAAATGATCTTATTTCCATGCTAGCCAGAGGAGATGCTACAAAAAATATGTCGCCAAACGAATTTCTAGGAAATGTACTGCTTCTAATCGTTGCCGGGAATGATACTACTAGGAACTCGATGAGTGGAGGCATTAGTGCCTTTAGCTCTTTCCCTGAACAATTAGAAAAAGTTAAATTAAATAGCTCTCTAATTCCTGGTATGGTTTCTGAAATAATAAGATGGCAATCGCCAGTTGCACACATGTGTAGAACTGCAATGTCAGATATAGAAATTAAAGGAAAAAAGATTAAAAAATGGGACAAAGTTGCAATCTGGTATGTTTCAGGAAATAGAGATATATCTAAATTTAATGATCCTAACCATCTACTAATAAATAGGAAAGATGTTCGTCAACATTTATCCTTTGGATTTGGTATTCATAGATGTCTTGGAAATAGATTAGCGGAATTACAGCTTAAAATTTTGTGGGAAGAAATATTAAATAGATTTTCTCATATTGAGATAACAGGTGAACAGGAATATTTATCGTCTAGCTTCATAAGGGGTATCACAAATCTTCCGGTTCAGGTTCATAGGCTTTAAACTTATTATTCTAGATGAGTAGATAAATTAGATTAAATAACTTGCTCTATCTTAATTAATGAACTTAATGGAATAATTATTCTTGTAGATCTCATGGTTTTTTATTTATTTATTTTTTTTATTGTTTTTTTCCTTCCTAAAATATGGCTCTCTTACGCAATGAAAAAAAATGATAAAGAACTTGAAAATATGCCTTTTAATGCAGCTGAATTTGGAAAACTAATTTTAAAAGAAAATAGTATTTCTGACGTCATAATTGAAGAAACAGAGCTGATTGATCACTACGACCTAAATGAAAAAAAAGTGAGAGTTCAAAAAGGTCGGCTGGCAAAAAAAAGCCTTACTTCGATTGCAATAGTGTGTCACGAAATAGGGCATGCAATTCAGCATAAAGAGCAATACGGACCTTTGATGAAAAGAACAAAGATAGTTGAGAAGACTCAATGGATATCCAGAATTGGTGGAGTTATTCTATACAGCGGGTTACCCTTAATTCTAGCTACAGGCTCTTTTGGCTTGATAAAAATATGTTTGATAGCAGTGTTAGTATCAGTACTTTTAGGGGTGTTCATTCACTTGATTACACTGGATGTTGAAATTGATGCAAGCTTTAAAAAAGCCATGCCTATCTTGCAAGAAAAAATTCCTTCTGAATATCATCAGCAATGCAAATCTGTTCTAAATGCAGCTGCATTTACTTACATAATAGGCGCCTTAACTAGCTTCCTTTCTCTAAGGTATATTTGGCTTTTGCTCACTCGCCTAAGATAAATCATATTCTTCACAAACGATATATTTTAAAATTTTTAACTTCCATCCTATAAAAGCAAGAAATCACGACCTTAATTTATTATTAGATTTTTTCCTTGGCAAATACGCCATCTAAGAAATTAATCATCATCTCGATTGCTTCCGGGGCATCTTCTTCAAAACTGGAGTCTAAGAAAAAGTTAGAACCTGAATCTAGAAAAGCATGATTTCTATCTTTATATTCCCAATATTGAGCTTCATGTCCAAAAGATTGCAGCTTATATAGATAATCCTTTACAGAGGCTGGGGTAGTTAGTTTATCCTTTGATCCAACTAGAATAAATTGAGGAGGAAGAGTCATATATTCTTGCTTTGGAATATTGTAGATAGGCGAAAGAGCCTTATACATTTGTGGATTTTTTGTAGCATTATATTGATTTCCAAATACACCCCTGGCTTTAGACTTTGAGATTAACCAGAAAGGGTTCTTAAAAGTTTCAAACCCTTCAAGAGCTGAATTATAAATATCAAAAGTGCCATAGCTTAAAATGGCAGCTTGCACACTAAGGTCATTATCTAAACCAGTTTGCTCAGCTGTCTTACCTTTTGGGAGATAAGTAGGCGTAAAGCTTAAACTGTTTTCAAATCTTCCTTGTGAACTAAGTTTGACTCCTGAATTTACAATCATGGCTGATAAATGAGCTCCTGCGCTATCTCCAGTAACAGCTATTTTTGAATTATCTCCTTTATATCTTGATATATTATGCTTAATCCAAATTAGCGCCCCAAAAGCATCTTCAACAATCTCATTTAGAGTTATGGTGTTATCCTTATCTGATAACAATCTATAATTCACATTGCATATTACATATTCACTATTAGTAGCTAGGTATTGAGACATTTGATCCATAATAGAATTATCGTTAACTAGCCAGCCTCCTCCATGAAATATAACTAAAACAGGATAAGATTTTTTATTGGAACTAGGTGTATAAATATCTAAAGTGAGATCAAACCCTTCAGGAGAAGCCCATACAATATCTTCTTCTAATACATATTTCTGTGGATCATTATTCTCTAATGAATCTTCATGCTTTGAACAACAAGACAAAAGCCAAAATGCTAATAAGAAGATAGTTTTATTTAACATCATTTAACTATACGCCTCTATCAAATCCTTGAAAACTCAAGACTTACTTTATTTTTTAAGCTTATTTAGAAAGGCTTTTAATGGTGGGCGATACAGGACTTGAACCTGTAACTTCCACCGTGTAAAGGTGGCACTCTACCAATTGAGTTAATCGCCCAGAAGAAGCGAGAATTATATTATCCAAGTTTCTAGAAGTCACGAGTTCGTTTTTAGATTGAGCTTTCTCTAAGTTTTAATAATTTAATTAAAGGGTATAGTTTGGTGAGTGATTTATAAAAATAAAACTGCTTGATATATACAACTAAAAGATAAAATAGAAATAAGAAGGAAAGTACCTTGTGCCCCTATTAGTCTGGGGTAGTTTGCTCCTTCGTATTTACTCATGCCCCATGCATGAAGTAATCTAAATAAAACTAAAAAGACACCAAAAAGATGTGTGGCAAGAAAAGCACCAGAAGAGAATTCGAATATAAATAATAAAAGAACTGCCAAAGGAACATTCTCAACAAAATTTGCTTGCACTCTTTCTGTTGCATGTGCTCGCCATGATTCCTCTGATTTCCCCTTGACTCTTACTAACATAACTTGGTTAGCAAGAAGCACTGATAATAACCCTAAAATACCAGCGTATAATAAGGTAATAGGAATCACAATATAGCTCCCACAGTAATTGAAATCAATCCAAGCAGGATCAAAATAAACCCAATCCAAGCGTACTGATTAAACCAAAACGCCATAAATGCTTCCTTGCTTCCTTCTGAGTAAACTCTTGAATCTTTAATAGATTGTAATTGCTTAGGAAGTCCGGCTATCCAAATTATTTGGAAACCAAGCCAGAGGCTTCCTAGGCCCACAACTATTGAATAAAATACTGCGTCCAACTATATGAATATCTATCTTGAAATAGTATAACCTTGTTGTTCAAGTATAAAACGATCTTCAGTTAATGCGCCAAATTCCGACACCATGCCATTTTCATTGAATACAAATCTTGTGACTTTGTATGCTTTATAAGGGAGACCAGTAGCCTGCTCTGTTCTTGTTGACCTATCAAGCACATATACAATATTACCTTTGCTGAGAACTTCCATAATTTCAAACTCATCGGCAGCCCAATTATCTCCATCACCACTATTTATATTATCTAAAATACCAGATTTAGAATATTCCCCAGCTATAACTCCTCTGGCAACTTCTATATTCATGGCTCTTCCATCACGTTTAATGCGAGCTTTTACTTTCTCTCCTGGCTTTCCTCTAAAAGAAAGTTTATCCATATTCCCTTCTCTTACTTGCACTCCTCTAACTGAAACAAATTCATCGCCTACTTTTAGTACCTCTGAAGCTGGACTTCCTGGAGTTATGTAAGTAACTTTCATTTTTCCCTTATCAGCATTTGGATCAAACTGAAAACCAAAACCTACATATCTACCTGGGGACTGAATTCCATCATCCGCTAAATGATTAGTCACCATAGATCTTGTTTCTTCTTTGCCGGTAAAGGTAGCAGCCACCCATTCTTCTGCTATTGCTTCTGGACTGGTTGCATGCCCCATAGAGAGCACATTCAAGGATAGAGATCCTATTGAAATTATAATTAGCAATTTTATTTTTTTCATTTTTTTTCCTCTTTTTAGAAATTTACTTAATCTGATGTTGTCATACATAAAAAATATGTAAAGCTTTTCTCACTAAGACTTAATTAAATCAATTAGTTTGAAACTGGTAATATTTATATTAAGATATTACCATATAGAAAAATCATTTTAAGAGGAGAGAATTATGGCTATCAAAAGCAGGATTTGTGACACTTTTGGAATTAAATATCCCATCTTTTTAGCTGGCATGGGAGGAGCTGCTAATCCGGCATTAGCAGCAGCCGTTTCTAATGCAGGAGGCCTAGGCGTACTAGGAGCTGCAGCTTGCACACCCGAGCAAATGAGGCGATGGATAAAAGAAACTAGGGAGTTAACTGACAAACCTTTTGGTGTAGATACTTTACTTCCCATGTCTGTAAGAGGAGGAGGAAATATTAAGCAAAATCAAGGTCAAGACCCTGCGGATCTTGTAGCTGATTATAAGAAAATGGCTATGCAATTCATGACTGAACAAGGACTTAAGATAGTTGAGGAAGACAGGGAAGCAACTGCCATTGAAAGTGTAGGTCTGTTTACAAAAGAATTTTTTGAAGCCCAAATGGAAGTAGTAATTGAGGAAAAAGTTCCTGTCTATGCAGCTGGATTAGGTAACCCTGACCCTTGGATGGAAAGAATGAGAGCAAATAATACTAAAGTAATGACTGTTGTCGGCGCTGTCAGGCATACAGTTAAAGTAGCAGCTGCAAATGTTGATGCAATTGTAGCCCAAGGTCACGATGCTGGAGGCCATAATTCTCCAATAGGTACCATGGCTTTACTGCCTCAAGTTGTAGATGCAGCTAATGGAATACCAGTTCTAGGAGCAGGTGGTATCAGTGACGGAAGAGGTATAGCAGCTGCACTCATGCTAGGCGCTGAGGGAGTATGGATTGGTTCAGCTTTTTTGGCCGCTGAAGAATCAGGAATTCATCCACACCAAAAACAAGCAATTGTAGATTCTACTGAAGAAGGAACGGTTATTTCTCGTTCTATTACTGGAAAACCAGCCAGAATTATAAGGAGTGCATGGACAGATTTTTGGGAAAGATCTGATCATGACCCCCTTCCTATGCCCTATCAATCTGCTATTGCCGGCAAGGTGTTAGCAGCTGCAGATATTGATGGCAGACAAGATATTAATCCTGGTTTTGCAGGACAAGGTATAGGCATGATTAAAAAAGTTAGGCCAGCCGCAGAAATCATGGCTGAATTAGTTGAAGGCCTTGAAAGGACTCTGCAAGACTCAAAAAAATTGACCTAGATTTAATAATTAAAAAATAAAAAAAATTATGTCGCTTGCACCTCCAATCATAACTAATCTAAATACTAGTTCCGAAGCATTTGAAAAGAATAAGCAATCAATGCTTGAGAAACTTGAAAATATAGAAGACCTTTTGGATTATGTTGAACTTGGTGGTGGCATGCATCACCACGAAAGATTAGCTGCACGAGGAAAGATGCCGGTTCGGGAGAGAATCGCTAATTTTCTTGATCCTGATACACCTTTTTTAGAGATCAGCGCTTTAGCTGCTTATGATTCAGATTATCCTGTTGGTGGAGGCTGCGTAGCTGGTATTGGTATTATAGCCGGAACTGAATGTGTAATATTTGCTAATGATCCTACTGTCCTTGCGGGAGCCATGCACGCTTATTCAGGAAAAAAATGGACACGAGCTATGGAAATCTCCAGAGTAAATAAGTTGCCTTATGTCCAATTTGTAGAATCTGCTGGAGGCGATCTAAGGATGGGAGGCGGTAAAGGGAAAGAAAGAGGTACTATGCTTGGAGGAGGCCATTTTGCTGAATCAGGAAGAACATTCTATGACGTGACAGAATTATCTAAACTAAGAATACCAACCATCTCAATTGTTTTTGGATCTTCAACAGCTGGAGGTGCCTATCAACCTGGGATGTCAGATTATAATATTTTTATAAAAAAACAGTCTAAGGTTTTCTTAGGAGGTCCTCCATTGGTAAAAATGGCAACGGGAGAGGAATCAGATGATGAAACTTTAGGCGGAGGTCAAATGCATGCCGAGAAATCTGGATTAGCAGACTATTTAGCCGAAGATGAAATGGATGCTCTCAGGATTGCCAGAGAAGTAGTTTCTCATCTTAATTGGAGAAAAGAAGGTAACAAACCTCTCCACAGATCTGAAGAACCAATAAATGAGATAGAGGATTTACTTGGTTTAGTGGATCCAGATTTAAAAAGACCTTTTGATGTCAAAGAAGTCATTAGCCGTGTCGTTGACGGATCAAGATTTGAAGAATTTAAACCTTTATTTGGATCTACAATGGTTTGCGGTTTTGCGTCTATACATGGCTACACAGTTGGAATTTTAGGAAATAATGGTCCTATTTTTCCAGACACGGCCTCTAAAGGAGCTCACTTTGTCCAGCTATGTAACCAGATTGATGTGCCCATTATTTTTCTGCAGAATATAACTGGATTTGTAGTAGGCAAAGACTATGAAAAAGATGGTCAAATAAAAAAAGGGGCTCAATTCTTAAATGCAGTTTCAAATTCTACCGTTCCTCATTTGACTATAATTTTAGGAAATTCATACGGGGCTGGAACGTATGCAATGTCTGGAAGAGCATTTGATAATAGATTTACGTTTCTATGGCCTTCTGCAAAAATTGCTGTTATGGGCCCGCAGCAAATAGCCGGTGTTATGTCTATTGTAAGGAGAGCTAGAGCAGCAAGAACTGGTGAAAAATTTGATGAAAAAGAAGACGCTAAAATGGTTGCTTTTGCAGAGAAAATTCAAGAAGAAGGTTCTTTAGCTCTAAGGGCAACTGGAGCTATTAGTGATGATGGAATTATTGACCCAAGAGATACTAGAACTGTACTGGGTATGTGCTTATCAATTGTAAATGGGAAACTTGTTGAAGGTACATCGGGTTACGGAGTGTATAGACTATGACGTTTCATAAATTACTTATTGCAAATAGAGGTGAAATTGCTTGCAGAATTATAAGAAGTGCACATGAAATGGGCATAACATGTGTTGCTGTTTATGTTGATGCTGATACTAATTCTCCATATGTGAAACAAGCAGATGAGGCCATTAAACTAAAAGAAGATTATCTAGATGGTAAAGAAATCATAGAAGCAGCTCTTTGTTGTGGAGCTCAAGCTATTCATCCAGGATATGGTTTTTTATCAGAAAATGCTAAATTTTCAAGAGACGTTATCAAATCTGGACTTATCTGGGTTGGCCCGAGTTCTAGGGTCATATCTTCGATGGGAGACAAACTTAAAGCAAAAGAAATAGCTGACAAAGTGGGCGTACCAACTTTGCCAATGACTACTGATCCTAAAAAAGCTAAAAATATTGGCTATCCCATACTCATCAAGGCTGCAGCTGGAGGAGGTGGTAAAGGAATGAGGATAGTTAAATCAGAAAAAGATCTTAAAGAAGCAATTATTGGAGCAAAGAGAGAAGCTTTGACAGGATTTGCGGATGATAGGATTTTTATTGAGCGTTATGTTGACGCCTCAAGACATATTGAGATGCAAATATTAGGAGACTCTAAAGGTAACATAGTTCACTTAGGTGAAAGAGAATGTTCTATCCAAAGACGGCATCAAAAAATTATTGAGGAATCTCCTTCTCCTAGAGTAGATCTCGAAATGAGAAATGCCATGGGTGAAGCAGCCATAAAACTTGCTAAGAAATTAAAATATGAATCCGCCGGAACTATTGAATTCTTAGTAGATGATAAAACAGGAGAATTTTGGTTTTTAGAAGTTAACACTCGACTTCAAGTTGAGCATCCAGTGACGGAAGGAGTCACAGGTAAAGATTTAGTCTATGAACAATTGAGGATCGCAAGAGGCGAAGAATTAGGTTACTCGCAAGAAGATATATCTTGGAGCGGCTCATCAATAGAAGCAAGGCTATACGCCGAGGATCCAGCTAATGACTTCTTGCCGGCTACCGGAGAACTAATAGCTTTTGAAGCTAATCCCGATATTAAAGTTAGATGGGATACTGGTGTAGAAAAAGGGTCCATAATAGGCACAGACTTTGATCCAATGATAGCAAAAGTTATATCTACGGCTCGTACTCGAACTGATGCCGCAAATAAGCTTGCTTTTGCACTAGAAACTCTTCACATTGGAGGACTAACCACTAATAGAGATTTTTTAGTGGCATCTTTAAGAACAAAACAATTTCATAAAGGGCTTACTACTTCTGATTTCATTAAGAAAGCTAACCCCAAAAGATCTATCATTTTAAAGGGGAAAGATCTCAATCATGCTACTTCAATAGCTGCATTATGGATTCAAGGTGAAAATAGGAATGATGCTCTCTTATTAAATGAAATACCTTCTGGATGGAGAAACTCTAGACTTCCTCTACAAACGACCTCATTTAAGTACCTAGAACAGGATATTACTGTTGCATACCGATCTAATCGAAATGGTTTTTTTGATCTTAATAAAAACTCAACGGCAAGGATTATTAAGTGGAGCAAAAAAGAAATAGACGTTGAAATAGATAATAAACGCTTCTCTTCAAAAGTTACAAAAAAGGGAAATAGAATTTTAGTTCACATGCCTTGGGGAGATGTTTTATTAGAGATTCTTCCTCGTTTTCTAGTTCCTGGATCAGACATAGAAACAGGAGGTCTAAAAGCTCCAATGCCAGGAAAAGTTATAGACTTGAAGATAAAAGTTGGTAGTAAAGTAAAGAAAGGAGATATTCTAGTTATTTTAGAAGCTATGAAAATGGAACATCAGATAACTGCAACAGAAAATGGAAAAGTTACTGAAGTATTTATAAAAGAAGGTAACCAAATAGAAAATGGTGCATTGCTAATGGTGGTTGAAGCAAATCAATAAAAATATGGCCGTAAGATCATCTTCTCTTAAAAATCACTTTATTGTATCTAAGAACCTTAGAGCACCTCGCCCTCTTTTATCAAAGAAAGATGAAAATAATTTAACTAAACGCCAACTTGAAGCTCTAAATGAATTAGAAAATCTTATAAAAACAGGTATCCCAGACCTCACTATGTCTCAAATAGCCAATAAATTGAAAGTATCCTTAAGGACACTTTATGAGTTAGCTCCGAGTAAGGAAGAATTAGTCTTAATAGCCGTAGATAGGCTTTTATTTAAAATTGGTAAAGAAGCTCAAAATTCAATAAATTTAAATGATTCTCCTCTTACTCAACTTAAAAAGTATTTAAATATAACCACTAAGGCATTACATCCTACTACCCTTGCCTTTTCTAGAGATTTTAGCGAATTGAAAGGTGCCAAAGAGCTTGTTGATGCCCATGAAAATTTCGTAATAGCTTTTACTCAAAGCCTCCTAAAAGAAGCAATAAAAGAAAAAGAAATAAGAGATGTAGATACAGCTGCTTTTGCTCATGTCTTGTCAGGACTTGGAAGGGACTTTAATCGTCAGTATGCAAACTCCTCTTTTGAGCAAGATCCAGTTAGCACAGCTATGGCTATAAGTGAGATTATCTTTATTGGTTTAGAAGAAAAAACTCATGTACTGAGTTTAAATAAGGAGGAAAGCTGTGAGTAATAAAATAATAATAGGTAATTGCAGTGGCTTCTATGGAGATAGACTTTCTGCGGCAAAAGATATGGTTGACGGCGGTCCTCTTGACATTTTAACAGGAGATTATTTAGCTGAATTAACTATGACAATACTTTATGGCCAAAAAATGAAAAGAGGTGATGAACATGGTTATGTCGGGACTTTTCTAAAACAATTCAAAGAAATAGCTACAACCTGCCAAGAAAAAAATATAAAAGTTGTAACTAATGCTGGAGGATTGAATCCAGAATCCATGGCTCAAAAAATAGAAGAAATTATTAATGATCTAAATTTATCTTTGAAAGTAGCATATATTGATGGAGATGATCTAATACCTAGACTCGATGAATTACACGACAAGGGAGTATTGCTGAAAAGTATAGAAAAAGATATTTCACTTAAAGATTATGGAAAAAGTGCATTGACTGCAAATGCATATTTTGGAGCTTGGGGAATCAAGGAAGCTCTTGATAATGGTGCAGATATTGTTGTTTGTCCAAGGGTAACAGATGCTGCTGTAGTTATAGGGCCTGCTGCATGGAGATTTAATTGGTCCAGAGATAACTATGATGCACTAGCAGGATCCTTAGCAGCTGGTCATATTATAGAATGTGGAGCTCAAGCAACAGGAGGAAATTACTCTTTCTTCGAAGAAGTTCCTTCTTTCTTTAATATTGGATACCCAATAGCAGAAATATTTGAAGATGGCAGCTTTACTATAACAAAACATCCCAATACTGGTGGCCTAGTTTCTGTTGGAACTGTTACAGCTCAGCTACTTTATGAGATTAATTCTCCGGCCTACTTAAACCCAGATGTTATTGGCCATTTTGATACTTTAAAAATAGAACAAGAGCAAGATAATAGAGTACATGTCTCGGGCTGTAGAGGAAGCAGCGCCCCTCAAACTCATAAAGTTTGTATTAATCTTCAAGGTGGTTTTAGAAACGGTACAGAAATTTTGTTAACTGGACTTGATATAGAAGAAAAATCTAAGTTAGTTACTGATCTTATTTTTGATAATTTAGGTGGAAAGGAGCAATTTGATAAAGTAGATATTCAACTAAATAGAACTGAGAAAATAAACCCCTTTTCGAATGAAGAAGCGCAAGCATCTTTGAGAATCTCTGTTATGTCTAAAAATCCTGATCTAGTAGGGAGATTATTCAACGCAAAAATTACAGAATTGGCTTTAGCAAGTATCCCTGGTTACACTGGGAGAGCGGGCATGCCATCAGGAGCATATATAGAGTATTGGCCTGCTTTGGTAGACAGTCAATATATTAAAGAAAAAGTACACCTTGATGGGAAAACTATTGAAATTATCCCAACTAGCCAACTTGGATTAGATGAAGTTTCTTACCAAAAAATACCTTATAAAAATGAATTACCAGAGATAGAAACAACAAAAAATATTCCGTTTGGAAAACTTTATGGAACGAGGTCAGGAGATAAAGGGGGCTGTGCAAATCTAGGAGTTTGGGCTAAAACAGCTGATTCTTATTCCTACTTATACGAATTCTTGACAGTAGAAAAAGTTAAAGAATTATTACCAGATCTTCAGGAATTTAATATAGATCGATATGAACTACCTAATATACTTTCTCTAAATTTCTATGTACATGACATTCTACAAGATGGTGTATCTTCATCTACTAGGCTAGATGGGCAAGCTAAATCACTTGGGGAGTATATTAGAGCAAAGAATATTGAAGTTCCTGATTTTTTATTAGATGAGAACTAGGTGAATTTATGAATACAACAAAAAAATTATCATTAGATGGATTAGTTTTTGAAGCAACAAAATTAAATATTGAAGGAAATATTCTTACAATTATTTTAGACAGACCGGAAAGAAAAAATGCATTAAATTCTGTTATGACAAATGAAATTAATTACGCTCTAGCTTTTGCAAAGCAAGAAAGATCTATTAGGGTTGTGATTCTAGCTGCTGAAGGTGATGTATTTTGCGCTGGAGCTGATTTAAAGAATATGTCAGGTAGAGAAAAACAGCCGAAATCTGCTGTACCTCAATTAAAAGGAAATTCAGATATAAGTTTATCAATTAGACATCTAAATAAGCCAGTAATTGCTAAAATTCAAGGAAAAGTCTTGGCCGGAGCTTTATTAATGGTCACTAATTCTACTCACGCTATTGCAGCAGATCATGCAACCTTTTCTGCTCCAGAAATATTAAGAGGCATTTGGCCTTTTATGGTTATGGCAGGTTTGTTTAGAGTTATGCCAAAAAGAGCGGGGTTAGATTTTGTAATGAGAGGTATGGCGATTGACTCTAAACAAGCTGAATCATGGGGCTTGGTAAATCAATCTGTACCTAAAGAAAAACTAGATGAAGTAGTCGATGACCTAGCTAAAGAACTAGCCAATTTAGCTCCTACTACCATGCAAATGGGCTTATCAGCATATAATGAACAAGATGCAATGAGTTTTGATGAAGCTCTTCCTTTTTTGCAAAAACAAATAGCTGCTTGTGTTCAAAGCGATGATGCCAAAGAAGGTATCACAGCCTTTCTAGAAAAAAGGAAACCTAATTGGGACTAGTCTTCTCGGTTGCATTGGCCAGATATATGCTTGAGAGGACTACTACCCCTCCTATAATTTGCCATTTATTAACAAATTCACCTAATAACACAATTCCAAAAATAGTTGCCGCTATAGGCTGAACTAATAAGGTCAATGAAGAAAAATGAGCTGATAGTCTAGAAATACCAAATGTTATTAATCCCTGAGCAAAAACTTGACTAACTAGAGCATAGCCAAAAAGTATCTGCCAACCTAAATATGATGAAGAGAAAAAATCTCCTGATTCAATAAGGCTTACAGGTAAAAGAAATAAAGCAGTAAAAAAAGTTGAGACTAGAAGCACCTGTGGAGGCTCTACAATAACTGTTAATCTTTTAATGCTTAAAATATATCCAGCATAAAATATAGCGGCAAAAAGACCGAAAGAGTCTCCCAAAAGTCTAGAACTATTAGACCCGCTACCTGCACCTATAACAATGATGACTCCTAATAATCCTAATATTAGAGCTATAAAAAAAATTGGCTGAATGTGATTACGTAAAATAAAAAAACTTATCAAACATACAAAAACAGGGGCAGTATTTGCCATTAAAGTTGCATGAGCAACGGAAGTAAAATAAATTGACCAATTCCATAAAGCCATATCTACACCAAAAAATGCTCCGGATAGTATAAAAAATATCCACGTTTTTTTTTCAAAGTTAAAACTAACCTTCTTTTTTGAAGTTCCAAAATAAACCCATAGTAAAAGAAAAGGAAGGGCAAGCAGAGCTCTATAAAATGCAGTAATAGATGGAGAGGCTTCACTCCAACGAACAAAAATTGCAGAAAGCCCAAGTAAGGTAGCACCAGCCAATATAGCTGTTAGTGCCCAAGCAGAATTTTTTGTTTTTTCCATTAATGAAATATTTTAACTCTCAGTTATACTGCCTATTATCATGGAAAACTATCTAGATAACAGCCAAGAAATAATTTCTGTATCAGAAGTTAATAAAAGGTCTAGGAACATACTGGAAAAAGAATTTTTCCAAACATGGATTGAAGGGGAAATTTCTAGCTTTACAGCCTATTCATCCGGCCATTGGTATTTCACAATTAAAGATGAAAGATCTTCTCTCAGTTGTGTAATGTTGAGCTATGAAAATAATAAAATGCAATTTGAACCAAAAGTTGGAGACCGTCTAATTCTTAATGGAAAAATAAGTATCTATCAACCTACAGGAAAATACCAATTAAATGTCAAACATATTGAGCTTGCTGGTGAAGGGGCCTTGCTCAGAGCCTTTGAAGATCTTAAGAAAAAATTAGATCAAGAAGGTTTATTTGATACAAGTAATAAACAAGAAATTCCTATTTCTGCATTTAGAGTTGCTGCCATAACTTCTCCAGATGGAGCAGTACTGCAAGATATTATCAATGTTCTAGGAAGACGATCGCCGATGTTAGAACTTATATTAATACCTACCTTGGTCCAGGGTGAAAAAGCATCTAAAAATATCTGCAAAGCCATTGAACTTGCATCTAAGTCTAGTCAGATAGATTTAATTATTTTAGCAAGAGGAGGAGGATCAATAGAAGATCTTTGGGCTTTCAATACTGAATCTGTGGCAAGAAGTATCTTTTTATGCAAGATACCTATCATTAGTGCAATTGGACATGAAACAGATTTTACTATTGCTGATTTTGTAGCTGATCTAAGAGCTCCCACTCCATCTGCAGCTGCAGAAATTATTAGTCAGTCTCAAAGCATTTTGCCAGATCTACTTGAAAAAAAGAAAATTAATCTGTCAAAATCATTACACTCCATCTTATCCAGAAAAAATGATTTATTAAAGAACCTTTCGAAATTGATTCGACATCCGGGAGATCGTTTAAGAGAAATCTCACAAAGAGTAGATGAAAACGAAAGTAAAATTAAAAAGGAGATAAATTCAATTTTTATCTATAAAAATCAAACAACTAAAAACCTAATTAGCAGGCTTACTTTTGCCTCCCCTAAAGAATCTATCTCATCTAAAGAACTTCTTGTTAATTCAGGACTAGTTCGAATGAAAGGTTTAATAGAGAAAATAATTGATAGTCATAAATCTAAACTAAGTAATCAAATAGCTACTCTAGATGCTGTAAGTCCTTTAGCTGTTCTTTCAAGAGGTTACTCAATTTTGACAACTCCTGATGGTCAAATTATTAGATCGAAAGATAATACAGCTGAAGGTAAGAATATTATTGCAAGACTAACTGATGGTAAAATTAAAGCAAAAGTTATTTCAAAAGAATCAATTGAAGATTCTTAGCTCATTTCTTTTAATATATATATTAACGAGTTGCGTGCTGAGCGTTAAATCTTATGTTAATTGTCAGTTTCCCTCTCACTCACCTTTTCCAGGAGGATTGGTAAATTACAAAGTAGATTTATTAAGTTTTGACTATGATAGTAAGAACACCTCAACAGATGATCAACTTCTATGTATAGAATCTTCTAATCAACTTCGCATCATTAAACCAATTCCTTTATCTTATAAAGACAAAACCATTCGTGTAAAAATTAATTTTGATTCCTATAAAGATTTTTTAATTACTCCTAAAGAATACAGAATATCAAAGATAGAAATTACCAATAATGATTTCAATGCCCCTTCCAAAGATAATCTTATTAGAGCCTCTAAAGAGCGCGCCTTAATTTCAGAAATTATTAATTATAATTCTTCAAATGTATTTTTCTCTGACCTCAGGATGAGACTACCTGTAGAAGGTATCATAAGTAGTGAGTTTGGCGTAAGAAGATATATAAATGGAACTCCAAGAAGCAATCATTTAGGAACTGATATTGTAGCTGATACTGGAACTGCAATTAAAGCTCCTATGGCAGGAAAAGTATTGCTAATAGGTAATTTTTTCTATAGAGGAAAGGTAATTTTTATAGATCATGGCCAGGGTCTTATATCTTCATATTCCCATTTAAATAAAATAAATGTGAGAAAAAATCAAAAAGTTATTCCGGGAACAACTTTAGGTGAAGTTGGTCAAACTGGAAGGGTTACCGGACCTCATCTTCATTGGCAAATTTACCTAAAAGGAACCTCTATAGATCCAGAAATATTCTTGCTATGAGGCTACTTAACTTTAAGTTTTTTTAGAATGGCCTCTAATGATTCTCTAGTTTGAGGCCCAATTAGTACTTCTTTTACCTCGCCATTGGGATCTATGAAATAGGTAGCCGGAAGACTTTCTGGCATAGGCCAGCCGAACAAGTCTTTAGGATCAGTTAGCAAACTTGGAATATTTACTTTAAATCTCAAAATTTGTTCGTTCAACTCCTCTCCTTCTAACTGATCAAAGTTGTGAGCTAAAACTAAGACTTCTTGTTGATTGGCATTATAAAAAGATTCTAATTCAGGCATTTCTTTAATGCATGGAGGACACCAATCAGCCCAATAATTGATTACCAACCATTTATCTTTAAAATCTTCTAGAGACCCATTTTTTCCATCTAAAAGACGATAATCAGGTTCAGAACAAGAATAAAATAATCCAATAATTAACAAGAAAGTAAATTTGGCACTTAATTTAAAAAAATACATAGTTTTTTGTAGTATATTTATGTTTTATCAGGAATAACGTTGAATAATTTTACCATTTATCACAACTCTAGATGCAGTAAATCTAGACAAACTCTAGATATTTTATTAAAAAATAATTTTGATCCTATTATAGTTTTATATATTCAAGATCCATTATCCTCTGCTGAAATCCAAGAAATTTTAATAAAACTTAATAAAAATCCAAGAGATATTTTACGAAAATCTGAACAAAAGTATAAAGAGCTAAAACTTTCTAATAAGAATCTATCAGATAATGAATTAATAGAATTCATGCAAAAAAACCCTAAACTTATCGAAAGGCCTATAGTAACAAGAGGTAACCTTGCTATAGTAGGCAGACCTCCAGAAAATGTTTTTAAATTAATAAATTAAAATGAATACAGAAATAAAGAAGACATCTAGAGTTTGGAATTTCATATCATCTGTCAGGGTTTTTATATCTAATACCTTTTTTCTTATTATTACTATTCTTATAGTTTTAAGCATTCTATTTTCTATCTTTTCTGATTCGACTAAAGATCCGTCTAATAAAGCTTTATTTTTTTCTCCAAACGGCCCAATTGTTGAGCAAATAACGGGCAATGCTAATCCTTTTTCTGAATTATTTGCAGACAATCAATCAATAGAATTAAGTTCAAGAAAAGCATTAGACGTTCTTACTGCAGTTAAAGATGATCCTAGAATAGGATATATAGTTTTAAAGTTAGATAATATACAGGGTACTGGTCAAACTGTACTTTTTGATCTAGGTCAGGCTTTAAAAAAGGCAAAAGATTCAGGAAAAAAAATACTTGCTATAGGAGATTCTTATAGTCAAAGTGCTTATTACCTTGCATCCTATGCCGATGAAGTCATTGTAAATCCTGATGGAGTTGTATTAATAGAAGGATATTCTAGATATAGAAATTACTATAAAAGCTTCTTAGATAAATTAAAAATAAGTATTAATTTATTTAAAGTAGGTTCTTATAAGTCTGCGATGGAACCATTTATTAGGGATACTATGTCTGCTGAAGATAAAGAAGCTAGTATGTTTTGGATGGGTGATTTATGGTCATCATGGAAAGAAGACGTATCAATTAATAGAGGCTTAGAACCAGCTGATATTCAGTTCTATGCAGATAATGCTAATATTTTGATAAAGGATCAATTTGGAGACATGGCAAAAGCTGCTAAGAAAGCTAACTTAATTGATAAAATTCTAAACAGAACCCAAATCAGGGAATATCTTGAGGAATTAGTAGGATCTAACTCTGAACAAGGCAATGAATCCTTTGACAATATTTCTATTAATGAATATTGGCAAGTCATTGAATCTGAAAAAGATAAGCCAAACTTAAAGAACATAGCTGTAATTGTTGCCAAGGGCGAAATTGTTTATGGCAACCAACCTCCGGGACAAATAGGTGGCGATTCAACAGCAAGACTCATCAGAGATGCTAGAAATAATAAAGATGTAAAAGCCATAGTTTTAAGAATAGACTCAGGAGGAGGTAGCGCTTTTGCTTCTGAGGTGATTAGAGAAGAGATAATTGAGGCCAAAAAACAAAATATTCCAGTTATTGCCTCTATGTCAAATGTAGCAGCATCAGGAGGATACTGGATAGCTGCAAGCGCAGATGAGATTTGGGCTTCACACGATACGATAACTGGTTCTATTGGGATTTTTGGAGCATTTCCAACCTTTGAAAAAAGCTTGGATCATATTGGAATTCACTCTGATGGCATAGGTACTAGCGAGCTTGCTGGGAGTCAAAACCTTTCTAGAAGTATAAATCCAAAAATTTCTGAAATCTTTCAATCCTCTGTTGAATATGGGTATAAAAGATTTATTACTTTAGTTGCAGAAGAAAGGAATCTATCAACGGAAGAGGTAGAAAAAATTGCACAAGGAAGAGTTTGGTCAGGTAATCAAGCATTGAATATTGGCCTAGTGGATAACTTAGGTAATCTTTCAGATGCAATTAGTAAAGCAGCTAATTTAGCTGAATTAATAGAATATCAACCGTTCTTTCCTGAAGAATCGTCAGATTGGAAAGAATTACTTCTTGAAGGGTTATTAAGTAAATCCATTAAATCCATATTGAGCATGCTAGATTTAGATTTAATGATTGAACAACCTAGCCTTATTATTAAAGATTTCAAAAAATTTAAAGACCCAAGGGGAATTTATGCTATTTGTTCAGATTGCCTTACTTATTGAGTAATAATTCTCTTACCAGAGGTATGGTCAAATTTCTTTTCTTTTCGAGTGAAAATCCATCTAATTCAGTTATCAAATTCATCAGATCAGTTAGGCTTCTCGATGTATGGGTTAATATATAGTCAATAGTCCTTTCATCGATGCTTAACCCTTTCCTTTCAGAAAATTCACTAAGTGCCGATGCTTTTTCATTATCAGAAATTTCAGGTATTTCAACCGCAGTAAAGGCAAGGAGTCTTGACCTTAAATCAGGAAGTTCAATTTCTAAATCCATCACAACCTTACCGGAACTAATAAACATCTTTATGCCATTTAATAGACTAGTATTTATAAGATTAAATATCGCCCTTTCCCAATCTTTAGTTTGAGGCATTAAATGTAAGTCTTGGATAAATATTACATCTAAAAAATCGAATCCTTGAGTTGCCTCTAAAGGATCAATTATTGGTTTTGAAAAGGATATAAATCCAGTCTTTTTTAAAGCATCTATGCACCCCCTGTTTACCGCCTCCAAAAGATAATGTTTTCCAGTTCCTGATAGACCCCAAAGAAACAAGGAAGTTATCATAGCGCCATCCTCAAGAAAATTATTAAGGGCTTTTAAAGTGAGGTGGGTTGAACTGCAAGAAATAAAATTATCTAAACAAACTGCCTCATCCAACTTAACATCTAAATATAGTTGTCTAGGATAGCCCATGACTTAAATTATCTGCTTAAAGATAGCCTTACCTTCTGCTAAAAAATAATTAGTGATGCTAAGGAAAATAAATATTAAAACTCCTCCAGTCGCAATATATTCCAAGAATAATGGAATTTCAGGATTTATTCCTCTTAATAAAACTATTACAAATAAAGCAATAGTCCAGCCAGTATAGTGCTTACCCCATCTATTTGGCAGCAAGTTATATGATTCAAATAATAATAAATGCAATAAAACACCTATGACTATTATTCCATCTCTAGCTAATAAAGTTGTTACGAGCCACATAGGAAGTCTTCCAGAAAATGCCAGCGCTAATAAAGTAGTTATAATTAAACATTTATCTGCGAGAGGATCAGCAAATTCACCAAACTTACTTTGCCAGCCATATCTCCTGGCTAAAAAGCCATCCATTCCATCTGATATTCCTGCTAAAGCAAATAAAATCAAAGCCAATAAATCATTGCCCTGAAAAATGGCAACACTTATAGGGACAACTAGAATAAATCTAAATGTTGTTATTATATTTGGTAAAGCAGCAATCATTGATTTTAGGGAGATACTCTTTCTATAGGTCGGTATAAGAATGTTAACATCTTGCCTCCCAGTCTCATATTATTCTGATCGAATGGCTCTAAGTTTAATTTTAGAACCTTTTCTAAGTCTTTATAATCAGAGTTTATAGAAATAATAAAGGAAACATCTGACCCATTGAGCCCTGCTAAATTAAAGGAGTCTATTACTAACAATGAGGATAAAAGCTTCTCAAGATCTTGATAACTTGTGTAATTTAAAACATTCTTTATTGTCACCGGAATATCTTGCTTAGAATCTGAAGATATAAATAGTTGAGAATCTCTGGATATATTATCAACTAATAAGGATATGGCCTCTTTATAAGGGCTCTTAATATTATTATTTGCATTAGATTGACAAAAGGGTTGATCCAGTCTTTCTCCGAACTCATTTTTTATAAAACAAGCCAACCAATGCTCTAACCCATAACGGGCTCCTATTTTATCTAGAGAAAAGGAAAGTTGTTCTGAATCAAATATATTCACTGAAGATATATCAAGAAAATCTAATGCAGGTTTAATCATAATTATAGATCTCAATTCTGATTGTTTAATTAACTCTGTTTCTATATCTAAACATAGGTCGTGGAACAATTCATTTGCTCCTTGATCTAAAGATATATCGTTACTACAAGGTAAATAAAATAAAACTTGAGTCCCTTGACCTATCCATAATGGTAGATTATTTCTTTCTATCAATTCTTTTACCAAAGCCTCGTTAAAAGAAAAAATGACCTGTGTCTGCGAAGTAGTATCTGAGGTGATTAATGCATATTCATCTACATAATCTTCTGCGTCGATAATCCCTTGTTTGACTCCTTTTTTAGTTAATATCAATGAATTACCAGTTAACCTAAGGAGTAAACCCTTAAAAGATTCAGACATTGCTTCATTTATTGCTAATCTTTCGGTTGAAGTAATATCATATTTGAAAGAAAAGATCCTATCTTCCAAGATAGGCTCCTCTAAAAGTACTAGAGGGCTAAAAAATATACATGCTATAAAAAAAGTGATTCTTTTCATTTAAAAATTCTTATCTCAAAGTCATTATAGGATAATCTACTATTTGTTGATGGTTTCATCTAAAATAAATATAAGTCGCAATGTCAAAAAGAAAACAAAGCCAAATAACTTATAAAAGAGCTGGAGTAAATGTTGATAAAGGCTATGAATTAGTAAAAAAAATAAAATCGTCTGTTTCTAAAACTAAACGACCTGAAATACTATCCGGATTGGGCTCTTTCGCTGCACTCAGTAGATTACCTAAGAATATAAAAAACCCTTTACTTGTAAGTTGTACTGACGGTGTAGGTACTAAAGTAGAGATAGCTAAGCAAGTAAAGAATTATAAAACAATTGGTATTGATCTCGTGGCCATGTGCGTAAATGACCTTATTACTTGTGGTGGAGAACCTCTCCTTTTCTTAGATTACTATGTTACAGACAAATTAAATGTTAAGACCGCGTCTGAAGTAATAGCTGGAATAGCCCATGGATGCAAAATTGCTAATTGCTCTTTAGTAGGTGGAGAAACAGCTGAACATCCTGGTACTTTTCCTAAAAATAGTTTTGATTTAGCAGGCTTTTCAGTTGGAATAGTTGATGAAAAAAAAATTATTGATGGAAGTTTAGTGAAAGATGGTGATGACTTAATTGGAATTAGCTCTTCTGGAATTCATTCAAATGGATTCTCTTTGATAAGAAAATTAATCTTAGATAGAAAAATAAATCTAAATCAGAAAATAGATGGAAAAAAAATTGGTGATAGGCTTTTAGAGCCAACTAAGATCTATGTTAAGCACATTCTTAACCTTTCTAAAAAGATAAGTTTACATGGCATATCCCATATAACTGGAGGCGGCTTAACAGAAAATATTCCTAGGATGACAGGCAATAATCTATCATTCATTATAGAATTTGATTCAAAAGATTGGCCGAATCAACCCCTGTTTAATACTATAAAAGAAGCTTCAAACCTTTCTTTAGGCTCTATGTTTGCAACATTTAATTGCGGAATAGGCATGGTCTTGGCCTGCGACCCTAAAGATACTAAATCAGTAATAAATAATCTACGTAAAAAAGGAGAAGTAGCAAATAAATTAGGTTATGTAAGAAAAAGAGAAAAAAAAGAATCACAAATTATTTTTAAAAAATAAAGAATGTGGAATAGAAGGGCTTCTATTGTAATATTAATTTCAGGTAATGGTTCCAATCTCCAGGCCATCATCGATGCTATTTCCAATAAACAAATAAATGGGTATATTGCTTGTGTAATAAGTAATAATGAATCGGCATATGGCCTGGAAAGAGCAAAAGCGGCTAATATTAAAAATATAATAGTTGACCATAAAAATTTTCCTTCAAGAGAGGAATTTGACAAGGTATTGTTGAAAAAAATAGAACCATTCTCCCCAGACATAATAGTCTTGGCTGGGTTTATGAGAATTCTCAGCCAAACATTTATAGAAAAATTTGAAGGAAAGATTATTAATATACACCCTTCTCTTCTTCCAAAATATCCAGGATTAAATACTCATGATCAGGCAATTAAGGCTAAAGATAAAATACATGGCGTTACTGTTCATTATGTTAATGAACATCTAGATAGTGGAGCTATATGTGCACAATCTATTCTAAACATTAAGACTTCGAATCCTGTAGAATTAGAACATGAAGTACACATGCTTGAATATAAAATATATCCTGAAGTAATAAGTTGGATAGCGCGAGGAGATATGCGAATAAACAATAATAAAGTTACATTCTTAAATAAAGATATAGAAAATGAAGTAATCATCTTTGAGGATCTAAGATGAAACAGTTTTTAAGCATATTGATCTTGATTTTTCCATTATGGATCTTTTCTGAACCTTTTAATACCATAGACGCCGAAGTAGCAAGTCTAAAAATGTCGGGCGGTAAGATGGATGTAGAAATGATTAATGTTGAAGGAAATAAGTGGAAAATTAAATCTATTATAAAGGCAGGAGGAGGAATATTTTCAAGAACTGAGAGTGCCTCATTTGAGATTAATGCTGACTCAATCAAACCTTTAAGATGGAGTAGAAAAGAAAGAATTCTATTTAGTAAAAAGAATTATCTAGTTACTTTTGATTGGTTAAATTCTGTTATTAGTTTTAATGAAGATGGTAATAAAGGTAAATTAGACCTTCTACCTAATTATCTTGGTCCTGCAACTGGACCATTATTACTAAGACTCAAATTAAGAAAATCAGGTCTTGATAATCTTCCGGAAAAAATAGAACTTGATGTATATTTTAAAGGAGAAATAAAGCATAGAAATTTTTCTATAAAAGGATTAGAAACCGTCAACACATCATTAGGTACATTCCAAGCCATAAAAGTAGTCCGAGTTAGATCTGAAGCAGATCCAAGAGAACAAGAATTTTGGTTTGCACCTGATCTAGATTTTGCCCTTATTAAAGTTATAAATGATGATGGACAAGAAAAAAGAGAACTAATGATTTCTTCTTACGAGGATATTGGAAGTTAAGCTTTAGGCAAAGTTACTCCTTTTTGGCCTTGATATTTTCCATTCCTGTCTTTATAGCTTGTTTCACAAACTTCATCTGACTCTAAAAATAACATCTGGGCTACGCCTTCATTAGCATATATTTTAGCAGGTAAGCTAGTTGTGTTTGAAAACTCAAGCGTAACATGGCCCTCCCATTCTGGCTCCAAAGGAGTTACGTTAACTATAATTCCACATCTTGCATAAGTTGACTTTCCTACGCAAATTGTCAGAACATTCCTGGGAATTTTAAAATACTCAACTGTTCTTGCAAGGACAAAAGAATTAGGAGGGATAACACAAACTTCTCCTTTTAAATCTACAAAACTTTTTTCATCAAAAAATTTTGGGTCTACGGTTGCTGAATTTATATTTGTAAATATCTTAAATTCATCTGAACATCTCACATCATAACCATAAGATGAAGTGCCATAAGAAATTATTTTGGATTTATCTTCGTTGTTGTGCTTTATTTGATTTGGTTCATAAGGATTAATCATTTCATGATCATTTGACATCCTCTTAATCCATTTATCAGATTTTATTGTCATATTTTATCTACTAAGATGCGCCTAAGTGCTTAGGTTTAATAAATTGGGCTAAAATAATTGAAAGTATAAACCAGACCAAAGCATCAAAGGCAAGGCCTAAATACAAATTGATCCAAGGTTGTCCTGATAACAAGATAGCACTTCTTGAATACAAAGAAAAAATTATGCCCAAAATAAAGATAAATAAAACTCTTTTTCTAGGTTTATCTAAAAGGGGCATCACCTTTGTTATCATCCATGTCAAGAGAGATATCACGATTAAATTATTGATAAAATAAAGAACATATCCTGAAAGAATTTTTTCTGATGAATTCTGAATACCATAAAAATCATATCCAAAATATAAAAACAACTTATTACCTAAAACGCCTAAAAAGAATAAAATGAATGTTGATAAAAAAACTCCAATATAAATTTTCATTTGATATTAAATACCCTGATCTAATACTTTTCTCTGCTGAAAAGCATGAGTTAATGTCCCCTCATCTAAATACTCGATTTCACTGCTAAGAGGTACCCCTCTGGCTAATGAGCTTATTGTAAGGTCATCTAAATCTTTCATTGAGTTATAAATATAATGTGAAGTGGCCTCACCTTCAAGTGAAGGATTAATTGCTAGCACTAACTCTTTAGATTTATTTAATAAAACAAGTTCATGTAGTGCATCCAAGCCTAAGTCTTCAGGTCCCACGCCATCTATTGGCGATAGATAACCATGTAAGACAAAATAAATACCATTAAAATGACTACTTTCTTCAATAGCTATTAAATCTGTTGAGGATTCAACGACACAAATCAAAGAATTATCTCTCATTTGACTTCTACATATAATGCATAGTTCCTTTTCTGTAAAAAATCTACATTGTTTACATTTACTTATTTCATCTAAGGCTAGCTTAATAGAATCAGATAAAATAACACCGCCATCCCTTCCTCGATCTAAAAGATATAAAGCCAACCTTCTAGCTGATTTAGGTCCAATGCCTGGAAGACATTGAAGAGATGATATCAATTGTTCTATGACAGGACTTAAGTAATTCATTTAATTTCTTTAATTGAAGAATCTAAAACACTAGCCCCCAACTCATCTATCATTAATTTAACCTTTGGATCATTTTTTATTGAATCTTCTAAATCTTGTTTCTTTTTCAATGCATCTTTCTCTTTAATTGCATTTGGTGAATCTGTCTTCTTGGAGGCTGGCTCATAGAATAAGTTAACAGTTTGATTAAGTGCTTTTGAAAGGCTTTCTTGGAAATCTTTCCTGTGCGATCCGGACAAAAGATTCAACTTATCTTCTGGCATTGAAAAATAAATTATTGAGTCTTCTTTTTTTACAAAAGAACAATGAGAAATAAGTTGTCTAGTTCCAGCCGGCAATTCTAAGGATAGAAAAACTTCATTCCAAGAATTCTTATCGAGTGGTATTGATGAAGATATATTGGAGTGATTTTGGGTTTCCTCTACTTTTGTATTATCTTCATCTGAAGGATCTAATTTATTAATTTGATCTTTTGCCTTTTTAGCCTGAGACCCATGAACTTCATTACCTGCAATTATAGTTTCAGAATTTCTTAGTTTTTCTAACGAAGCAACATCTTCTACCTCGGCCTTAATTTCTCCCTCGGGGTCTTTGTCTAAAGTGGGTAAAAATAACATCATCCTAATTAAAGCCATTTCAAAGCCGCTTGCTAAATCTGGAGCTAAATCTAGATCTCGCTTTGCCATAATTCCTATTTGATAAAGAACTTGCGCATCCTCTTGCGATATTTCGGAACTTAATTTAATAATCTCTTCTTTGTTAACAGGTGCATTAACTAAGGCATCTTCTTCTATTTGAGCAATAGAAATGAATTGAATGCTTTCTAATATTAAGTCTAATAATCGATGATAATCTATAGAAAATTCTGATATTTCCTGTAATTTTTGAAATAACAGGTCAGATTTACCAGATATAATAAAATTAAGAAGCCTATAGACTTCATCGTATGGAAGAATACCTAACATTTCTGAAATTTTCTGACTCGTTAATACATTATCTGCATAGGCAATAGCTTGATCTAATAAAGTAAGCGCATCTCTTAAACTACCTCTCCCTGCTCTTGCTATCAAGGCAACGCTTCCAGCATCAAAATCAATATTTTCTTCAGTTAAAATATGCTCTATTTGCTGCACAAGTAATTGAGGGGCTAAATTCTTAAGATGAAACTGTAAGCATCTTGAAAGAACTGTCGCTGGCACGCTTTCTGGTTCCGTAGTTGCTAAAATAAAGATGATATGGGGTGGAGGCTCTTCTAAAGTTTTTAAAAGAGCATTAAAGCTATGCTTGGTCAGCATGTGGACTTCATCTATTAGATATATCTTATATCTAGAAGATCCAGGCATATGAACCACTGTCTCTAAAAGGCTCTGCATCTCTTCCACTCCACGCCTAGATGCTGCATCTACCTCTTGAAAATCCATAGAAGTTCCTTGAGCTATCGATAGACATGTACTGCATTCATCACAAGGAGAATCAGTTAGCCCAGTTTCACAATTTAAGCATTTTGTTAGAATCCTAGCAATTGAGGTTTTACCAACACCTCTGGTGCCCGTTAGGAGGTAAGCATGATGAAGTTTATCTTGCGTCAAAGAATTAGAGAGAGCTTTCACAACATGGTCTTGTCCTACCACTTCTTTGAAAGATGCAGGCCGCCATTTCCTTGCCAATACTTGGTAACTCATTATTCTTTTAATCTATTCCCTATGTTATGTGACTGACTATTTTCTTTAGTTATCAATTAAAACGTCCTTCTTCATTGCTGCGTTAATAGCTTCAAAACTGAACCCTCTAGAGCCAAGAAAACGTTGTTTTTTAAGTTTAAGTTTTTGAATCTCTTCATAACTCTCAGCATTTATATGTCCAAATTTCTTTACCAATGCTTTATGAGCATTTATTACCCACGTTTCTTCATGAAGTAACGTCGCAGCTAGAATAACATTATCATTTATCCCCTTATTTCTGAGTTCAGCTTTGATCTTTAAAGGCCCATTTCCACGAAAAACCCTTGCATTTACATAATCTTCCGCAAATCTCTGTTCGTTTATGTAGCCTTCTACTTCTAATTTATCAATCTCTGTTAATAATAATTCTAATGAGCTTACTTTAGAAGTCATTTTTTTTAATATCTCTTTTTTAGAGTGATCCCTTCTTGCCAGATAATCCATTATCTTTACTCTTATATCTTTTGAAGAATCTAATTCCATCATTAACTTAAGTATAGGTAATAAATATTCACTAAGTAAGAAAAATCTAATTATATTTAAAGATAAATTTAATTATCAGATCTCACTATTCCTTTTATCTATATCCATGTAAACTTTAAATCAATATTTTAAATATTAATGACAAATTTAAACTTTATTAATAGTCCTTTTTTTGATTATGGCGCTCTTGATCAAATCTCAAACATTCTTGAACATCATAATATTAAAAAACCTCTTATCTGTTCGGATCCAGGCATTAAAGATGCAGGTCTTTTAGATAAGCTAAATAATCAAATCTCTAATAAGTTTTCTCCCATACTTTTTGATAAAACTCCAGCTAACCCAACAGAGGAAGCAGTATTAATAGCTTTAGAAGCTTACAAATCAGAGGGTTGTGATGGAGTTATAGGTTTTGGAGGTGGCTCTAGTATAGATCTGGCAAAAGCGGTTTGCTTAATGGCAAACCACAGCGGTTGCTTAAGTGATTATTCTGCTAACGAAGGGGGAATGGAAAAAATAAAGAAAACAGCACCATTAATTGCTATACCAACAACATCTGGAACCGGAAGTGAAGTCTCGAGCGGATCAGTTATCGTAATGAATGACGGCAGAAAATTAATCCTAGTCAGTAAAGAATTGATACCTGCATCAGCTATATGCGATCCATCTCTTACTCTTGGACTTCCAACTGCAATGACAGCTGGAGGTGGAATGGATGCTTTAACTCATTGCATAGAGGCAATACTCTCACCGGTCATCGATCCTCCTGCAGAAGGTGTTGGCTTGGATGGAATTGAAAAGGTTGTCAGGGAAGGGAATTTAATAAAGGCAGTGCAAGATGGAAGCAATACTGAAGCGAGATGGAATATGATGATGGCAGCAACGGAAGGCGCCATGGCTTTTACTAAGGGTCTTGGAGCAGTCCATTCTATGAGTCATGCCTTAGGAGCTAACCAAGAACTAAGATTACATCATGGAACTTTAAATGGGGTAATTCTTCCTACCATATTACGCTTTAATTATGGGCATGTTGGTAATAAATATGAAAGAATAGCAAGAGCAATGGGCAAGGATGAGTCTGTAGATCTATCTGAAGAAATAGAGAAACTAAATCAGCAAATAGGTCTTCCTGCTAATTTAAAAGAAATGGGTGTAACTAATGATATGATTCCTGGTCTGGTAGAACATTCAATGGCTGATGTATGCAACTTTACCAACCCAAGATCAGTCACAGTTCAAGATTATGAAAAACTTTTTATGGAGGCCATTGGATGAGCACAACATCAGAATCATATGATCAAAGAAAAGATAATAGAGAATTAAAAGATTTTGATGGGGATTACGGCTATCCGTTTCTAGGCAAGACTGTCTCCTTAGTCAAAGATCCTTATATATTAATGCAAGATCATTATGACAAATATGGTCCAGTTTCTAGAATGGCATTTGTAAGAGGTCAGAGGTCCTTATTGATGCTAGGACCAGAATACAATCAACCAATTTTATTTGATAGAGATAGAAATTTTAGTTCCAAAACAGGATATGCTGGCAGCTTAGGACACTTTTATGAAGAAGGTTTACTTTTAAAAGACTTTGATGAACATAAAAAACTAAGAAGAGCTACGCAACCAGCTTTTAAAACAGACTCATTGAAAGACTACGTAAGAATGGTCCAACCAATCCAAGAGTCTCATATAGATAAACTCCCGACAAATGAAGAGATTAGCCTTTTTCCTTTAGTAAAAGAAACTTTGTTAGATGTAGCCTCTAATGTTTTTGTTGGAATTAACGCTTCAGATAAAGAAGCTAAAGAATTAAGTAAGAACTTTATTAAAGTCAGTGATGGTCTAATAACACCACTTCCCTACCCTATTCCATTCTCTAAATATTGGAAAGGACAAAAGGCTAAACTTAAATTAAAGGCATTCTTCGAAGAAAAAATTAATGTTAGAAGAGATTCTGACAATCCAGATATTTTTACCCAAGTCACTAAAGCCAAGACTGAAGAAGATGAATATTTAACAAATCAAGAAATATCAGGTCATATGTCTTTTCTACTTTTTGCTGCTCACGATACCACGACTAGCACTTTATTAAATCTGATGTTTTATCTTGGCAAGAATAAGAATTGGCAAGACAGGCTAAGAGAAGAAGTGCTTTCGATTAATAAAAAAGAGCTTGATTATGAAGATTTAAATTCCATGTCAGATACTGAGCTAGCCTTCAAGGAAACACTCAGATTACATCCGTCAGTAATGATGTTAACAAGAAGGAATATAAATAAAACAGAAATTGAAGGTCATAAAATACCTGCGGACACAATTTTAACTCTATCTCCAAGCTTTGTTCACAGAATGCCAGAATGGTGGGATGATCCTTTGAAATTTGATCCCGAAAGATTTAGTGATTCAAGGGCAGAAGATAAACGGCATCCATTTAGCTATATACCATTTGGAGGAGGAGCACATAAATGTATAGGAATGCATTTTGCCTTGCTTAACTTGAGAATATTTATATTCCAAACCTTAAAAAAATATTCTATAGAGATAGATGAAGATTATAATCCCTACTTTCAATCCTTCCCAATGCCCATGCCTTCAGATGGGTTAAAAGTTAAATTGAAGAAACTTTAGACTATTTTCTCCTAAACCATTTAATTTTATTTTCTCTATTTCTTTGACTTTCTGAGGCCTTGAATTTCCCCAAATATAAAAAGATTACTAAAGAGACAAAAGTTATGCCTCCAAAGATAAGAGTATTAATATCCATTTTTATCGAGATCTTAACTTAGCTAGGAGTCTAAGTATTTCTAAATACAACCAAACTAAAGTTACCATCAGGCTGAAAGCTGCAAACCATTCCATGTATTTAGGCAGCCCTCTTTCTGATCCTTCTTCTATAAAATCAAAATCCAATACTAAATTCAAAGCTGCTATAGCGACCACAAATAGGCTAAAACCAATACCGAATAATCCATTTGAATGGATAAACCCTATTCCTGAACCGAAAAAACTCATTACAAAACTAATTAAATAAAGCACCATGATTCCGCCAGTAGCTGAAACAATCATCAGTTTAAAATTTTCAGTAGGTTTAATGAGGCCTGTTTTATAGGCTAAAAGTAATACTGCTAAAGTACCAAAAGTTAAGCCTACCGCCTGAATAACTATTCCAGAATATTGGGCTTCAAATATTGCAGAAATACCTCCCAAAGCAAAACCTTCTAGAAGCGCATAAATAGGTGCAGTAATTGGTGCCCAAGTTTTCTTAAAGATCGTTACTAATGCAGCAATTAAGCCTCCTATAGCCCCCATCATTGTGAGACCCATTACAGAAGCTGGATCTCCAGTCAAAAAAAATTGATTCCAAGTCCAAGTTGCTGTGATCAGGCAAAGGATTAAAAGAGTAGCAGTTTTATTAACAGACCCTGCTAAAGTCATCTTCTCAGATATAGGTAAATCCTTGAATTGAGCATCTTCTTGAAATGAATTAGCTCTAAACATAGGATTACCTGATCTACCAAAAGTAGAGAGGGCATTATGTTTTGTCATTTCTATATCCTTAAATTATGAAAAAAATAAAACAATATTATCTATTCCTAACAAGATTAATGCTAGTGAAATTGCCCATAAAAAACATGCAAAGAAATCACTTAAAATAAAAATTCTCCAAGGCATAGATGAAAGACCTGTAAAAAAAGGAATAAATGGCCTGATGGCTGGAATAAATCTACCTAAGAAAACAGCTCCCCAACCATATTTAGTTATAAAGGCTTCTGTTTTATTTATTTGGGTTTCTCTTTTTTTAAGAAAATTTGTTTTTTTTATTTGAGGCCCTAAGGAAAGACCTAAATAATAACTCAATACATCTCCGATCAAAGATCCCAGGCCAGCATAAATACTTAGAATAACAATATTTAAACCAGCCTCATTAAGAGCCATAGCAACTAAAAGTAAAATAATACTTGGCCAAAATGTTCCGACTAAAATAAAAGATTCAAAAAATCCAACTAAGCCAATACTTAAACTTCCGTATTCCGGATTTTGAGATATCCAATTAATGATTTCTTCAAAACTCATAAAATCTGCTCTTTTAAAGATTATAATTACATAACTAAACTACTATTTTTACTTATATACTAAAAATTAATATGGTCAGTAAATGGAAAACACTGAGTTCGAAAACTCTTATACATAATAAACTTTTTGATTTAAAAGAAGAAAAAGTTTTATCACCAGAAAATAATGAATTTCCCGTCTGGGTTATGGAGTCACCAGCTTGGATTAATATAATTCCTATCACTAAAGACCGGGAAGTGATCATGATAAAGCAATATAGATTTGGGAATAAAGAAATTACCCTTGAAATACCGGGAGGAATGTCTGAGCAGGGAGAAGATCCTATGCAAGCTGCTATTAGAGAGATGCTTGAAGAAACTGGATATACCTCAACCAACGTTCTAGAAATTGGTTCAGCTTCTCCTAATCCTGCATTAATGTCCAATCAGGTAATTTCATACTTAGCTCTGGATGTGGAATTTATCGAAAAACAAAATTTAGACACCATGGAAGATATAGAGGTTGTCAAAATTAATCTAGGTGATATTCCTCTTTTAATAGATGATAAAACAATAGACCATTCTTTGGTAATAAGCGCTTTTTACTTTTACGAAAGATTTAAAAAAAATAATTACTTATAAAATGTCAGGCAAAGATATAGGTTCTGATTATAAAGATAAAATTCTTTGCTTTTCCCCTACGGAAGAAGAAACCTCTTATTTCTCTAAAAGCCTGATATATATATGCGAGCATAGCGATGAAGGTACTCTTGGTCTTATCATTAACCGGCCATTACAAATTAGCATGACTGATTTCTTTAAAAGTATGAATATAAAAATTCTTGGTTCTTTGTCACAGGACTTTCTTCTTATGGGAGGACCGGTCAACCCTGGAGCTGTTTTTATTTTGCACAGCGCTGATACAGAATGGGAGTCAACAATGCCCATAAATAAAGATGTGAGCTTAAGCACCTCCATAGATATATTGCGAGCCATTGCAAATGGAGACGGTCCGGCAGATTATCTAATTACTTTAGGGTATACAGGTTGGGTTCAAGAACAATTAGAACAAGAGATTCTTGAAAATGCTTGGCTTGTAGCTCCTAGTAACTATAAAGTACTCTTTAAAATGAACCCTGAAGACAAGATTCGAGGGGTATCTGAAGTATTGGGATTTGATATTCAAATGGTTAGCCCTAAACCAGGTAAAGCTTAATAGAATGAAATTTATACACTTTCTACTAATTATTTTTTTAATCATGTCTTGTTCTGACGATTCATTCAACACGCTGACTGATCAAGAATATGAAAAAAGAATTTTAGAGGAAGCAACAATTTTAAATACAACTCTCACAAAAACAGAAATAAAAGAAAGAATTGATGAATTAAGAAAATACAGTGATATGAATAGATTTGATGATGATATTTCTAAATTTGTATTTGAAGATTCTAAAAAAATGCCGCCTCTGAATTCTTTTCTCTTTATAGGAAGTTCAAGCATAAGATACTGGGAATCCCTTAAGGAAGATATGGCACCATTTTTAGTGATTAACAGAGGCTTTGGTGGAGCCCATATTGCGCATGTAAACAAGCATTTCAGTAATATAGTTGAGCCTTATATGCCCAAAGCTATAATTTTTTTCTGTGGGAGTAATGATATAAATGCTCTTAAGAACCCCATGAAAGTAGTTGAAGAATTCAGAGATTTTTATGCCAAAACTCAGTTAGCTTTTGAAGACACAAAAGTCTTTGTTATTAGCATTAAACCGTCCATTGCACGTGATCATCAAAGAAAAAAACAAAATCTTTGGAATGAAGCAGTGAGGAGGTTTGCCAAAAACGAAGAAAATCTTGTTTTCATTGATATCGTTCCAAGCATGATGACTGATGGGAAAGCTAACCCTGTTTTTTTTACTGAAGATGGTTTGCACATGAATAAAGAAGGGTATGCACTTTGGACTAAGACAGTTAAACCAATTCTTAAAGAGCACTTTGAAGGAGAAACATTGTGATAAGACTAAGATCCTTAATTTCAAAATTTTATATTCTAATACTTTTAGGTTTAGCTTATGTTCCTTCCATGCAGGCTTATGAGTATCAGGATGCAGGTGAGTCTAGTATTGAAATAATTACAGAATCTAAAACACTAGTAGCAGGGGATGATCTTCTCATAGGTCTCAAATTTAAACTGAACCCTGGTTGGCATACCTATTGGAAAAACCCTGGTGATGCTGGTGAAGGTGCATCTATAACATGGACTTTACCAGACGGAGTAAATGCATCAGATATCCTTTGGCCAGGGCCGGAGACAATTCCTGTTGATCCATTAATGACTTTTGGTTACGAAGATGAAGTCATCTTGCTGACCCAAATATCTTCTGATCAGGATATAGACTTCCCTATCAACCTTTCAACAAAAGTAAGTTGGTTTACATGCAAGGATATTTGCATACCCCAAGAAGCAGAAGTAGATATTCAGATTATCGAAGGACAAAAAACCACGACTAAAAATACTCTCATCTTAGAAAAAGTATTAAATAGTTTATCCAAACCTTTTCCCTATGAATATAGATTAGAAGAACTTGATAATAATTACTTCCTGCAATTTCAATTTGATAAACCAGGTAACATTGTAGAAAGTTATTTTTTTCCTGAAGACTATGGAGTTATTAATTATTCAAAAATTCAAAATATTGAAAAAAACAATCTGAGCGTAAGTTTAGAATTACCAATAGCAGATAACCAATCAGATCAGAAATTTTTAAAGGGCGTTCTATATATTCAAGAAATTGATAGCGTAAATTATTATGCAATAAAGAGTCCTTTAACAAATCAACCTGATAAAGGATTAGATCAATCCATAGGAGTCTTAACAGCAATTTTCTTTGCTTTTATAGGGGGCCTAATTCTTAATGTCATGCCGTGCGTATTCCCTATTCTATCTATCAAAATACTAAGCTTTATTGAGCAAAGCGATGGTTCAAGAAAAAAATTAGCTCAACATGGACTAATTTTTTCAGCAGGAGTCTTGTTTACTTTTCTGTTAATTGCAGGTTTATTACTGGCTATCAAGTCAACGGGGGAGTCAATTGGATGGGGTTATCAACTTCAATCTCCTATTGTTGTCTCAATATTAATTTACCTTTTTACTGCAATAGGAATTGTGTTTATGAATAACTTAGCAATAGGAGGTCAATTAGCGCAACTTGGAGGATTGACAAAAAATTCGTCAGACCTTGGATCTTCTTTTTTTACTGGAATGTTGGCTGTCATTGTTGCTTCCCCTTGCACTGCACCTTTTATGGGCTCTGCTTTGGGCTTAGCTCTATTACAACCAGGCTTGTCCTCAATATCTATATTTGTAGGATTAGGTCTTGGTTTTTCTGCACCTTATTTAATCTTAAGTTTCAATCCATCTCTCTTAAAATCTCTTCCGAAACCAGGAGAGTGGATGGAAACCATGAAACAATTTATGGCATTTCCAATGTGGGCGTCGGCTATTTGGCTTCTTTGGGTTCTTAGCGGTCAAGTTGAGATTCTTTCAGTTATTTTAGTCCTTTTAGGCGCTCTAATTATTTCAGTAGGTCTATGGATCTTAGAAAAGACTCAATTAACAACTGGTTATAAGAAAAGATTTGCGCAATTCTTTGCTTTGATTCTTGTTGTTTTTTCAATATGGCTTATTCCAACTGAGTATAGGAATAATGAGGCTTCATCTTTAAATAGTAATTTTTATACTCCTGAAAAAGTATCTGCACTTCGTCAAGAAAATAAATCTATATTCTTAAATTTTACTGCTGATTGGTGTATTACTTGCAAAGTAAATGAAGCAGTTGCCCTTAGTAGACAAAATGTTAAAAGTACTTTAACAGACAGAGAAATAACCTATTTAAAAGCAGACTGGACAAAAAAAGATGCTGTGATTGCAAATAAACTTGCTGAGTATGGCCGAACAGGAGTACCTTTATACCTGTTATTTTCAAAAGGAAAAGAGCCGATAATTTTGCCTGAGATTCTAACTGAAGATATTTTGATGAAATATCTTATGGAGGTCCCGAAATGAAATTTATTAAATTTATTTTATTCTTTTTACTAAGCATTTATTTTACTGCTATTACAGCCAGCATTAAAACGAATACAGACGCTCCGGAATTTACTTTATTAGATTCATATGGCAAAAAAGTTTCTCTAAGTAAATATAAGGGAAAGACCATAATTCTTGAATGGACTAATCATGGATGCCCCTTTGTGGCTAAGCACTATTCATCAGGTAATATGCAAAATACTCAAGACAGAGCCAAAGATTATGGAGCCGTCTGGATTAGCATCATTTCTTCTGCCGTTGGTACCCAAGGATATGTTACGAATAAAGAAGCTAATGAACTCACTCAATCTAGAAATGCTTCTCCTGATCATGTTCTTTTTGATGAGGAAGGAACGATCGGAAGACTTTATGATGCTAAGACAACTCCTCACATGTATGTTATTGACCCTCAGGGCTTTCTCAAGTACCAAGGAGCCATAGACGATGCAGGCGGGAGAGGTTTTATGTCCAAAAACTTACTTAAAGCCAATAATTATGTGTTAAATGCCTTAAATAATTTGACTAATAACCAAGAAATAAAAGATCACACAACTAAGCCTTACGGTTGTTCAGTAAAATATAAATCTTAACTGTTAGGCTTTAAAAACTTCGCCAAGTTTTTGGCCGAGAGCCATGTCACCGTCAAATTTAACTTTGCCTTGCATAAATGCTTGCATTGCTGCCGCTTGATCTCCAGAAAATATTTTTGTTACCGTATCAAAAGTATCAAAAGTTAGAGTCAAACCTGGCGAGTCATGGGTTCCCTCTTCTATAGTCAATTTCCCATTATTAATATCCACATAGAAATTGGTTAGATCTTCAATATTTAGTTGAATTGTGGCCTCAATTCCTTCTGCTCCATCTGCATTAAATGAACTTTCCAATTGTGATTTAATTTCATCAAATGTTGCCATATTTATTCTCCGCTATTTATTTAATCTATTCTTACACACAATACTCCTCAAATAAATCTCAAAAATAAAAGGTGATTTAATCTTGAGACATATATATCAAGAATAATGTTAGAATAGTTCTAAGTTCATAAAAAAATATATTGAATTTTAGCGGTAACCATATTCTATCAATAGATCAATTCGAAAGATCTGACATCGAGACACTCTTCTCTGTTGCTAAAGAATTAGAACCTTTTGCCTTAAAAAAGAAAGTAACTAGGGTGCTAGAAGGCGCCATATTAGGAAATATGTTTTTTGAACCCAGCACGAGAACTCGTATCAGCTTTGGTTCAGCATTTAACTTACTTGGTGGAGCTGTAAGGGAAACAACCGAAGTAGGCTCCTCGTCTTTAGTTAAAGGAGAATCTTTGGTAGATACGGCTCAAGTTCTTAGTGGATATAGCGATATTATTGTTATGAGACATCCAGAAACTAACTCCGTAAAAGAGTTCTCTGAAGCTAGTAGAGTTCCTGTTATAAATGGAGGAGATGGTTCAAATGAACACCCTACCCAAGCATTATTAGATCTTTTTACCATACAGCAGGAATTAACAACCAATAATAAGAATATTGATTCTCTTAGAATAGCTCTTGTGGGTGATTTAAAATATGGAAGAGCTGTCCATTCGTTATGCAAAGTATTGTCACTCTATGAAAATGTTTCATTTAATCTCATCTCTCCTGATGGACTAAGACTTCCAGAAGAGTACAAAGATCTTTTAATGACCAGAGGTATTGCCATAGAAGAAACAGAAAATCTAGAAAAAGGAATTTCCGAAGTTGATATTATTTACATGACTAGAATTCAAGAAGAAAGATTCAAAAATAAACAAGAAGCTAAAAAATATAAAGGTCTATTAAGCTTAAATAAGAATATTTATACCCAGAACTGCGAACCAAACACAGTGATCATGCACCCTCTTCCCAGAGATTCAAGAAAAGATGCAAATGAACTTAATGCAGATCTTTACAATAATCCAAACCTTGCGATTTATAGGCAAGCAGACAATGGAGTGCTGATTAGGATGGCTCTTTTTGCTCTTGTTTTAGATGTTGTTGATGAAATTGATACTAATACCAGGGACGTAAATTGGTACACACCATCTAAGTCTTGATTAAGCCAGGGCTTGGTTTAAGTCATCTAGCAAATCATCTAAAGATTCTATACCAACTGAAATACGGACCAAGCCATCTACAACCCCTATTTCTTCTCTAAGTTTTTTTGGCATTGAAGCATGAGTCATGATGGCTGGATGTTCTATTAGACTCTCTACTCCTCCTAGACTTTCTGCCAATGAAAATATATTGGTCCTTTCTAAAAATTGAGAAGCTTTTTCTAATCCGCCTTTAATAATAATTGTGATCATACCCCCGAATAAAGGCATTTGTTTTCTTGCTATATCATTCTGAGGATGACTTTCTAATCCAGGGTAAATTACTTTCTCAATAGATTCATGCTTTTCAAGGAATTGAGCAATGGCCAAAGCATTTTTACAATGACACTCCATCCTTACTGCTAACGTTTTTAAGCTGCGTAAGACTAAAAAGCTATCGAACGGTCCCATGACAGCACCAATGGCATTAGCTAAAAAAGTCATTTCCTTGGTTAAATCTTCTCTAGAAGGAGAAGTAACAACCATACCTCCAATTACATCTGAATGACCATTTAAATACTTAGTAGCAGAATGCACGACGATATCAAAACCTAAATCAAGAGGTTTTTGGAGATAAGGAGAGCAAAAGGTATTATCGCATACAGATATTAGATTATGTTTCTTTGCAAAATTACTTATCTCTTTGAGATCTACTATCTTTAATAAAGGATTTGTTGGAGATTCAACCCAAATCATTTTAGTATTAGGTTGAAGAGACGCTTCAAGATTTTCCAAAGAGCTTAAATCAGTAAAAGTAAAATCAAGACCAGAAGATCTTTTTTTTACGTCTTGAAATAGCCTGTATGTTCCTCCATAAAGATCATCCATTGCAATGACATGATCTCCTGAACTTAAAATTTCTAAGATAGTAGACATTGCTGCCAAGCCCGAAGAGAAGGCAAAGCCAGATTCGCCATTTTCTAAAGAAGCCATACAATCTTCTAAAGCTTTTCTAGTTGGATTTCCGCTTCTTGAATAGTCATAACCTTTGTGCACTCCAGGACTCTCTTGCACATAAGTTGAAGTAGCAAAAATTGGAGTCATGATGGCTCCAGTTGAAGGGTCAGGCTCTTGTCCGTCATGAATAGCCCTAGTTTCAAAACCTTGTTTATTTTTTTTACTCATTTCTATCAATCAGGCCTCATTTTATTTCTATATCTGTTTATTAGATCTACCTTAGTTATAAAACCTAAGAAAATATCATTATCCATAATAATAGCTACTTTTCCTTGTTTCAGTATAGGCATGATACTTTGTTCTTTCTCATTTACCTGAAAAGACTCAAGTTGAGTAACCATAAAAGACTCAACCTTTGTTTGAAAATTATTTTTATTTCCTTCGAGAGAGAAGAGTAAATCTTCTTCATCTACTATCCCAACTATTTGAGAATCTTTTAATACTGGGAGTTGCGAGACATCCAAACTTCTCATTCTGTTGTATGCAATTAATAATGTATCCGATGGCGACACACTAAGCATCTGATTCAAATCTGCCCTTCTATTTATTAAATCTAATAAATTTCCATGCGTCTTTTTATTAGTCAGATTATTATCAAAAAGCCAAGATTGATTGAATGCTTTGGAAAGATACTTATTCCCTGTATCGCAAATAAATGTCACTACTCTTTTAGGCGAGGTTTGTTTTTGACACCATTTTATAGCCCCTGCCAGCAAAGTGCCACTTGAAGAACCGCCTAAAATACCTTCATTTACAAGGAGTTTATTCAAAGTCGTAAAAGCATCTAGGTCTGAGACAGTGACAGCATCGTCTAATTTATTTAGATTTAAATTTGGTGGAATAAAATCTTCTCCAATACCTTCAACCAACCAACTCCCTCCTTCATATTTAAAATTTCCATTTTTTACCGCATCTGCTATTACTGAACCCTCTGGGTCAGCAACTACCATTTGGATGGAGTTATCTTTAACTTTCAAGAATTCTGCTAACCCTGTCAAGGTACCTCCTGAACCTACTCCAGCCACAACTGCGTCAAGCCTACCCTCCATTTGGTTCCATATCTCTGGACCTGTTGTAGTTTCATGCGCCAAGGGATTAGCAGGATTACTGAATTGATCCGCTATGAAAGAATCTGGTGTTTCTTCGGCAATTTTCTTTGCTAAATCTTGGTAATATTCAGGATGTCCTATTGCAACATCAGATCTAGTTAAAATAATCTCTGCTCCCAATCCTTCTAAATGTAAGATCTTTTCCCTGCTCATTTTGTCAGGAATAACTAAAATAATCTTATAACCCTTTAAAGCAGCTACTAGAGCTAAACCAATCCCAGTATTTCCTGCGGTTGCTTCAATTATGGTTCCGCCGGGTTTAAGATTGCCAGACTTTTCTGCCTCTTCAATAATAGAAAGTCCAATTCGATCTTTAATGGATCCACCTGGATTCTGGCATTCTAATTTAACATATAGATCACATAAGCCGGTATCAAAAGTTGAAAGTTTTAGTATGGGGGTATTTCCAATCAGATCTAATATTGAATTCATCCTAAATTCCTATTAAAAGGAATAATTATACCTTGTATTTAGATATTGATCATTGGGTTATAAGTAACCTTTTCCGGTATTTTTTCTGCTCCTGGAACGCCCCTAGCAATCAAAAAAGGTTTTAATAATTCAATTGCTTTAGGCTCATCAAAATGCCCAATACTTGGATGAAGGTGGTGGATAAAATGAAGTTGCATAGAGTGATTAATATATCGAGGCATCCAGTGACTCCAAAATCTGGTGTCTTTATAACGACCTACATCTAATTGGTAATGTGGGTACCACGAAAAAAATACTGACGTATAAAAAGTACCAATTTTTCTAGGTATCCACCATAAGAATAAGGTCTGTAGTGGAAATAGAATTACCAAAATTAATTGCGTTAAACCTAATATACTTGCTGCTATGGATCCTTTCTGAAAGGCCTTAATAAACGCCTTGTCATTAGCAAAGTTTTCCATCATAGCGTCATATTTTTGAGCACCATCACACACTTTCAATGCCACTTCTCCTATATTCTTTGAGTCTTTTACATCGTAATCAAAATCTTTATCCGGTTGATTAGTGTAGGCGTGATGCTTCATATGTGTGGCTCTCATAATTTCGTATGGAAAGCTAAGGGTAATTAGAGAAATATTTCCGATAAAAGAATCGAGCCATCGTAAATTTGCCTTGCCTCTTGAATAATTTCCATGCTGACTCTCATGCGAAGGCAAATAAGCCATGCAGGCACATAAAATGGCAACCACAAAACCAAGCCAAAGAGGTAAAATCTCGTATATCACTAATGGCCATAGAGTAAGCCATATAAGTGCCTGTCCAAGACCTATTGCCATCATCTCCCACTGAAATCTTTGGGATAGATTCTTAGCTATTTCCTTTTCTCGCTCAAAGGAAAACTCTGCAGCTATGTCTTCAGATGCCATAACCATGTCCCTCTTATTTTCGCTACTAATCCTATTAAAAATCCAGCTCCAAAACAAACTAAAGTGAGATAAGGTTGATTTTCCAATATTCCAATTTTAGGAGCTACAGCATTAAAAATGCTTCCCCAAAAGATTAAACCAAACCAAACTTTTCGCCAGTTTGCAATGTGCGCGAATAAAATCTCTACTAACTTACTTGTCATATGTAATTATATTAAACTTAACTATAATTTCTGAAAAGGTTTTAATCAAGAAGGGAGAAAGTAATGAAAGATCATCTAGAATTGGCGGCTGAAAAAATAGCCATTAGCGATGTTGTCTACAAGTATTGCCGGGCAATTGATAGATTAGATCGAGAACTATTGGAATCTGTATTTCATGAAGATTCTGTTCACCATCACGGATCCTATGAAGGTCCATCTGCCCAATTTTGCGACTTTGCCTTCGACATTCTTTCCAAACTAGACCAATCTCAGCATTTAATCGGAAATATTCTCATCGAAGTTGATGGAGATTTTGCATGGTCTGAATCCTATTGGACGGCCTATCATCGCATTGCTAAAGGGCTTGAATCTGATGCAGGATTTATTGGAAAGCATGATGTCACCATTGATGAAGACGTGTTTGTTGGCGGTAGGTATATCGATAAATTCGAAAAAAGAAGTGGGGAATGGAAGATAATTAAAAGACAAGGGATTCATGACTGGACTCGATTTGAGCCGGCTTGTGATAAAGGCGAAGTAAACGATGAAGGCCCTAAAGGAATGCGTGACCGTAGTGATCCAGCCTACCAAAGAAATTAAGATTTAATATAATCTACTCTAATCAATATTAAACAAACCAATTACGTAGATTGAAAGTTTATCGGTTTTGTTGAAATAAAAATCAGTCTAGTTTGCGTTTGATAAGTGCAGGGAAGAAATTTACATCCACTCTTATTCATTTGCACTAACCATGATTTTTCTTGTCGATCTCTTATCCAGCCTTTTGCTCTATGTATATATGGATTACTCGACAAAAAGTCTTCCAGTTGGTCTTTATCAATTGATTCTTTAGAAATTAAGCTGCATGTTTTAAACGCGAAGTGATTTTTTTGAAAATTACCCACCTCTTTCTTTGAAAAAAAACTATCTTGTATGAATTCTGGATAATTTTGAATTTCTTGGTCCTTATAAATCTCAGAATTTAATTCTAACAACTTCTTCTGTATGCCATCTTTATATCTATTTAATACTATTCTATCGGCTTGAATTAATTGATCTTTGACAGTAGTTTTTACATATTTATCATGCAATAAACTTTCAATACTTTGGCCATCAACAAGAGATAAGATGCCATTCAAAGAAAACCCTGGCCAACTAAGACCATAATTAGCAATTTTGACAGGTATAGCAACACCGCTTGCTTCCAGCAATACCCCTGATATATCTTTGTTTTTAATACTCTCTAGAGCCGCACCTGTGTCATCATTTAATTTGCAACACACACAGCCATTGGCAAGAGAATAGGTTAAGCCATCATCATTTTGGATTAAATCATAGTCTATAGCTAGATCCCCAAAATCATTCACAAGAATGCCTAAAGGAGATTTAGTTTCCTTCAAGACTTTATTTATGAAAGTAGTCTTACCTGCGCCCAAATATCCAGCGACAATTGTTATGGGTATCATGATGATTTTATATCAAAGACCTTTCCTTCAAATACAGTGGCTTCAATTCTAATATCTTTAATGTCTATAGGATTTATTTCCAATGGATCTTCTGCAAGCACTGTAAAATCTGCTTTTTTACCTGCTCTAATACTTCCAATCTCATGATCTAGACCTAAAACTCTAGCAGCATTTATAGTAATAGCCTCTAGGCCTTGTTGGGGAGTTATGCACTCCTCTTTTCCCATAACCTTGCCCTTCTCATTTATTCTATTTACTGCCACCCACATACTCATTAAAGGTTGTGCAGGCGCCATCGTAAAATCAGAATGGAATGTGGTTGTAATACCTTCCCTGAAGCTTGTCCCAATTCTTGCCATGGATGAAGCTCGTTCAAAGCCAACAGAATTATTGGCATAAATATTAGATAATTCATGAAGATAATAAACATTTGCAGAAATATTTGCTCCAAGCTTTGCCAATTTATGTACTTGTTCAGGGGTAGAAAATCCAAAATGTTCTATAGTAAAACCATGATTAAAACGTGGTCTTTCAAATTGCATTTTTTCCAAGACATCAACTGCTAATTCCAAACCTAAATCACCAGTGACATGGACATGAATTGTATAACCTTTGTTCCAATAAACCCTTGTAGCCTCTTCAAATTGTTCTGGTGTACTTAACCACTCCCCTTGATGCCCATCTATATAGCCTGGATCAAGCAATTGAGCAACTTGGGAAAAAAATGCTCCATCAGTAAATAGTTTTACTCGTTTTCGAAACTTTAATCTATGCTTATTCCGTTCAGGTAATTTAGCAATTATCGCTTCCGCCTCAGAAGTTGTTGTAGTTCCGGACAAGGCTATTGATTGGGCTACAAGCTCCACCCTAAAGGGTGTCTCTTTGTTATCATAAAGGGCCATTTGAGATTGGACTTCAGTTTCAAAGTCAAAAAGACCCACCGCCATATCAGCAATAGTGGTTTGACCCCCAAAATGCACCACTTGCTTAAGTTTTGTAAGTCCTTCTTTAAATACTTCAGGTGCTAATATATAAGGATTTAACTTTTGAATGGCATAACCCAGACCCATTTCAAAGAATCTACCTCGCTCAAAATCAATTTGACTTAAATCTTTTACATCAGACTCTTTTATCCCTAAAAATTCTAACGCTCCATCGTTCATGCAAAGTTCATGAAAAGACCTATTCCAAACAATTAGAGGCCTCTCTGATTCAATGGTGTTTAATCTTGATTTAGATATAGGTCCATGCCAAAGCTCATGATGACCCCATGTAATGAAAAGTTCTTGATGCGTAGGATTGACCATAGCCTCTGTTAAGCGTTGATCAAATTGATCTTCGGAAGTTGTTGCTGGAATAGTTCCCCAAGGCATCCTCCATTCCATGGCTGTAATGAAATGCATAGGTAGCAAAACTGCTGCCATAGAAGGATGAAGATGTGGATCTATGAGTCCAGGTACTATGATTAAATCTGTAAATTGATCATCGATAACATGATTGTTTCTACTTAACCAAGGTTGCATAGATTCTAATGTGCCTGTCTCTAAAATTTGGCCATTTCTTACAGCTACTGCATTAGCTCTAGGTAGTGATGGATTCATGGTAATTATACTCTTAGCCGTGAATACTTTAATGGGTTGATCTTCTTTTATAGCTTTGCTCATTATTTTTCTTAGATTAGTAAATCATACTTTTGTCAAAGATAAAATATATATGAAAATGCCAGTTAATAATGCATCCACTTGCAATCAATTAAATTTATTATTTTGTTTGTGATATTAGTTATATAACTAATATACTGAAGGAATAGAGATGAATAGTAAATTACCTAATCATGACTTAAGTGAAATGAAATGCCCAATGTCACTTAGTGATGTTGATCTATTTGCTCCAGGTGCTCAAGAACACTGGTATGAAGCTTATGAGATTCTTCATAACGAAGCTCCCGTCCACATAATCCCTGGAGAAGGCACTACTGCTGAGCATGATGCTTTTATTCTTTCCAAACATGAAGATATTTCTAGAGTTGTAAAAGATCCCGAACGCTTTCCACCTGGTACCATTCAACCGTTAAAAGAAATGGCTGAGGTTTCAGAAAAAGCTAGATCAAAAATGAATGCAATGTTGGTTTCTATGCTTACGCTAAGGCCTAATATGGATCTTTGGAGGGCGCATAGACAAGAACTGACAGACCCTTGGGTAGGTCCTGGAGCTAAACGACACAAAGAAATGATCACCAAGACAGTCAATGAAGTCATTGATAATTGGATTAATAAAAATGAAATAGATTTTGTTAGTGAATTTGCAAGACCCATTCCTCAAATAGTTCTTGCTAATGTACTGGGATTTCCTCTTGAAGATATTCCTCTCCTAGCGAAATGGGGTGAAGCTCAAGTCGCTCCATATGTATATGGTAAAGGACATATGAATGTATTATCAAAAGAGCAAGCTGACGAACAATTCAAACTCCTTGATGGTTTTAAAGAATATGTTCAAGAACAAGTAGAAGATAAACGGAAAAATCCAAAAGATGACATGATTACTTTCTTAACTGAACTAACCTATGAAGCTTTGGGTAGAAAACTAACAGATCCTGAGATCAATGGTGTAGTTTACGCAATGGTTATAGGTGGCCTTGAAACTACTCAATATGCTATTGAACAGCAAGCTCAACTTATATGCGAACATGAAGGACTATTCACTAAGTTAAAAAAAGATAGGGGTCTAATTAGGCAATTTACTGAAGAAGCCATGAGAATGCGCTCTCCAACTCAAGGATTATCTACCAGAGAAACTAGTCAAGATGAAGTGTTCCAAGGAGTTAAAGTGCCTAAGGGCTCTATCTTGCATTTAAGATGGGCATCCGCTAACGTTGATCCTGACGAATTTGAATGCCCTATGGAACTTCGACTAGATCGAAAAGCGGTCACTAGACATCTTACATTTTCAGCCGGCCCAAGAGTTTGTCCAGGAGCAGGAATATCTAGATTGGAACAAGTTATAGCATGGAATTGTATCTTTGATAGGCTAGATGAAATGAGTTATGCAAAGAATAATAGCTTTATGCATCAACCAGGAATCATGCTTGGCACGCTGGAATTAAATCTGAACTTTAAAAAGACCTAAAAAATATGGCGACATTACTAGCTCACATTAAGGTAGTTCAAGGAAAAGAAGAATTCTTTGAGGACTTGTCTAGGGAATTATTTGAAAAGACTCACACAAATGAAGATCAAGTAATACATTATGAATATTGGCGAGGTCGAGATAGAGGTACTTATTATGCCCTGCTGGCATATCCTTCTTATTTAGATTTTATGCTAACCCATCAAATAACCGATCATCATGAAGAAGTGACAGCAAAATATGATGGCGTAATTGATGATATTGATCTGGAGTGGATTGACCCAGTTGATGGAGCTTCAAAATTAGGGCCTACCGACATTCAGGAAGTACCATCGGACTCTCCTGAATTAGCCTTACAATATGACAAAGATCATGCAGTCCTCTTTCAAGAGTGGTGGAATTTATTGAGAAAGAAATAACCTCTATATCTGACAGGCAATAGAAACTTAAAATACTAGCTGTTTACTAGCTTCTTCAATTGTTATATTTATAAAAGAGATTTTATCGTTAGGCCTTAATTGCCCTATTATTGGATGATCAATTTCTGCTATCTGTAAAATCCTTGGATATCCTCCAAGAGTCTGAGCATCACATCCTAAAATTATAGGTAATCCATTTTCTGGACATTGAATGGTGCCGGTATTTACTGGAGCACTAAGCATATGATACTTATTATCAAATTGTAAATTAATTCCTTTAATCCTTGTCCCCATCCTACTGGTATCATTAGTAACGAGGTAATTACTCTTAAAGATAGTTTCCTTGGATTCATCTGCAAGTAAATTAAATTCTGGCCCTACTAGCACTCTTATTTTCCATTCATTTTGATAAGAATGTACTTGATTTATATCTATGTTCTCTTCTCTAGAAAGAGTAAGTTCACAAGGTTGTGTTTTTAAAGTAAAGCCTGCTTGCAATGCTAGCCCATTAATACCTCCTAGCTGTGCAGGTAAATAAGTGGAGTAACTTTCTAGAAAAGAATTACAAATTATATCTTCTGAAAAAGCGATATAACTTCTGCACCCGGTTGAACAATTGCTTAAAGAAAGCACATCATTCTCCTTCACTTTATAAGGCACATTGTTCTCAATAAAATTATTATTTATTCTAGACTCCATATTAGCTCCCGTTATAACAAAGGTAAGAGGTTTTAAAAACTTTAAAATAGGTCCTGTTAAAGTACATTCAAGTACTGGAGAATTAAGATTCTTCTTTAAAAGCTGGTTTGCAAGCTTCATAGAGAATTTATCAGCTGCTCCTGATTCTGGAACTCCCATATGCCGCCATCCTATTCTTCCCATATCTTGGACAGTTGTCTGCAAACCTGGAGAAATTATTTTAATAGTCATAAGACTCATTAACCTTAAAATTTTTAAATTCATCTTTATCAATAGGTTCAAACTTAACTTCCATCCCTGGCAGAATAATAAAAGGATTTTTCTTCTTTTGATTAAAAAGACTCAAAGGTGTTCTGCCTATAATCCTCCAGCCACCAGGACCTCCCAAAGTATAAATACCAGTTCTATTACCTGCTATTCCTACAGATCCAGGAACTAAGTTAACTCTTGGCTTTGCTAACCTTTCTATCATCAACTCTTTTGGTAAGTCTCCTAGGTAAGCAAAACCTGGCGTGAACCCAATCATTTTTACTTTATAGGTAAGGCTAGAATGTAAATTTATAATATCCTGACTTGATAAAGAGCTTTGAATTTTTAAGTCTTGGAGATCATAGGCAAATTCTTCTGAATAACAAATAGGCACTCTTAGGACAGTGGCCTCTTTTTTTTCCTCTAAATAATTAAAATCTTTTATTTGTTTTTCTAAAGTCTCCTGAGATTTACCCTTGGAATTATTGAATAAACTGTATTTAACAATAAGAGAATCTTCACCTGAAACAACCTCTATCCAATGATTTGAATTCCTTAAGTATTCCGACAATGAGAAAAAAAAATGGCTCATCTCTATGCCGTCAACAATCTCGTATAATGAAATTAAGAAAATATTTTCTGAAAAATCAGAAATTTTAAGTGAGGCTGAACTAATCAAAAGAAATTTTTTGAATTTTGATATCTTCTTCTATCAGCATATTACTCACACCCTTTATAAGCTCTAAAGAATTTTGGTTGTCTCCATGGAAACACAATGTGTCTGCATGTAGGCTAATTTGTTGATTATTGTCGGTTGTTACTTTTTGATTAACTGCTATGTCTCTAGCCTGGTCGATTTGTTCTTCGATTGATTCCAAAATAGCGCCATGAGTTCTGCGATCCACAAGGCTATAATCCTCTCTGTACCGACGATCAATAAAACCCTCTGAAATGAAGGAAATAGATGTCTTCGCTACCTCATTTTCTAATAGAGAGTTCATTGGTCCGATAATGGCTAACTTCCGATCAATAGATTCAACAATATGAATTAGTAAATTTGTAAGTTCTTCTTTTTTTGCTGTTTCATTATAAAGAGCACCATGAAGCTTAATGTGTCTTACTGGTATAGATAAATCATCAGCAATGTCTAAAAAATTTTGAATCTGTAGTCTTAAAGAAGTATCTAAATCTCCTAATGAGATATTCATTTTTCTTCTTCCAAAGTTTTCTTTATCTGGATAAGAAGGATGAGGACCAACAGCAATATCATATTTATTGCATTCCTCGAGAATGAGCCTAATACTTATCTCATCGCCTATATGTCCGCCACAGGCCACACTGCAGGAACTAATATATTTCAAAATTTTCAGTTCTTTAGTAAGTTGACTGTCATTTTGAAACTCTCCTAAATCCGCATTGATATCTATTGAATTTTTTGATTTCATAAGAAGAAGCCTAATTAATCTCGATTATTAAGATATTTAAGTAAATCATACCAATCAATGCTTTAATAAGTAATGCCCGTAAGATTTAATATTGTTTTTCTTTCTGTTCTTGCCGTCTTCATTTGTTATATAGATAGAGTCAATATTTCTATTACCATCATTCCAATGGCTAAAGAATTAGGGTGGGACTATGAAAGAATAGGCCTAGTATCGGCTTCTTTCTTTGTGGGTTATATTGTGACTCAAGTTCTTGGAGGTTATTTATCAGACAAGTTTGGAGCGAAGCAGGTACTTGGATATGGATTAATTATTTGGTCTATATTTACTATCTTAACACCCCTAGCTTCTTATATGAGTTTTACTTTACTCATTCTTGCCCGAATAGGAATGGGATTAGGAGAAGGTATAACCTTTCCTGCATGGCATAGTCTTTATGCTAGATGGATTCCTGTTGGAGAAAGGTCTAGAGCTGTCGCATTGACTAATAGTGGACTTTTCATTGGGACGGTTTTTGCACTTATCACAACACCTATAATTGTCATAAATCTTGGATGGGAGTGGGCTTTTTATCTCTTTGGAGGCATTGGGTTTATTTGGTTCTACTTTTGGAATAAATATGTCACTTCAAACCCCAGAGAACATGCAAGCATATCTAAAGAGGAATTAAATTTAATAGAGGAAAATGCTCCTACAAATGAAGAAGCAAAAAATCCTCCGTGGAAAATTTTATTGACTAACAAAGCTTTATGGGCAATCGCAGTAGCTCATTTTTGCAGCAATTATTCACTCTTTGTATTTCTTGCCTGGCTCCCTATATTTATTAATCAAGGATTAGGAGTTGAATTTTCTTCTGTAGGCCTTCTGGCTATGCTCCCACACCTCACTTCTTTTATATTTCTAAATATAGGTGGTTTTTTTGGTGATTTCCTTTTAAGCAAAGGTATCAAACTCTTAACAGTTAGGAAAGTTTGCAACACTTTAGGGTTTGGAGGAGCAGGTATATGTCTTGCACTGGTTCCCTCCTTTGAAACAGTAGCTTCAGTAATAACTATTATGTGCATTGGAAATGCATTTTCTGGCTTCGCTGCAGGAGGATTTATAGTCAATCACGCAGATATTGGCCCTAAATACACTGGTACTTTAATGGGAATTACTAATATGATTGGAGCTATTCCAGGAATAATTGGTGTTTATTTATCTGGTCTAATTCTCAACGCAACTAATTCATGGGATGCAGTTTTTTATGTAGTTTCAGGTGTAATGTTCTTTGGTATGATTTTCTATTTCTTTTTTTCTAGTGTAGAAAAGCAATTTGACTAAACCTTGGTAGACACGAGTGGACTCGAACCACCGACCCCCACCATGTCAAGGTGGTGCTCTAACCAGACTGAGCTACGTGTCTAATGTTTGCAGGAAGAAATAGGTCTAATCAACTCTCTGAATCTTCTAAATAGAGTGAAAAAGAGTTAAATAATACCAATAATAAAATAAAGCTAGATTTACTAATTTTCATAATACATATCCTTTTGTCTTCATTGATCTATTAAAATCAATATTACATTAAATCATTCATATTTTTCAAATACTTGTAAAGTTTAAGTATCTTTAATTATTAATCTAATGTATTTTCAGGCTATATTTTAGGGTACTAAGTTATTAATTTAATTAAACGTCTCATAATAAAAGGATTGATATGAAAAATAAATTTCCATATAAATGTGATGCAGTGACTGTTACTAATGAAATGTGTGATGTAAATGGTCATATGAATGTTGTTTATTATGCACATATATTTGAAGATTGTTGCAGCGAACTATATGCAGATATGGGCTTTACTGAAGACTACTTTAATCAAGGATTTTCAAGTTTTACCTTGGAGATGAATATTAGATATCTTAAGGAATTGAAGGAAGGAGACAAGGCCTTTCCATACTTTAGATTAATAGATGTTGGCCCCAAATTAATCCATTACGGAGGAGTCATATTAACTGAACATGGAGAATTATCTGCAACAACTGAAAATATGTTAGTGCATATTGATATGAAAGTTAGAAAATCATCTGCGATGCCCGAACACTTACTAAGTCATTTGATAAAAATGCAAGAAGAACATTCAAAAACAGGGGAATTAGATTTTGAATTAAGATTAAAAATTAAGTAACTGAAAGGTCTAAATAAACTTTCTTTGCAGATAAGTCCAACAAGATATTTAATTTTTAAATTAAATATTTATCTTGAAATTAATTATAGGATTTTTGTCCGGCTCTATAAGGGCATTAAGAACTAAAAAATCAAGCTTAATATCTTCTAATTGTTTTAAAGTTTTTACTTGAAGTTCCATTTCTCCTTCACTTGGCAATACTATTAAATTTGTATGCTTTATAAAAGAAAATGCCGATTGGTTTTGAATTTTTAGCTCAGCTGATGATTTATTCCTAATGGACACAGTCAATATTGATGTTTCTTGATTTACATCCATTTGCGTTCCTTCTCTGTAACCTAAAGATTCAATAGAAATCATTGATTCAAGTAAAGGTACTAGATTTTTTTCTTTGCCTATAAGAATATCTTTAAACCAAACTACTGTTCTGCCATTAAACAATGCGTCTCTAATGGCAGGCTTTGTTCGTTCTTTAGCAAAAATAAGTGTGACCGGCCTATGCTCTCCTTTTCTAGTCTGATAATCCCATTCTATTAAATTATGCACATCTGATGTTCCAATTAAAGTCAGGTTATTATTCAAACCAATCTCTAAAGCTTCTTCAGAAAAAGTATCTTCATTAACGATCTCTATTCCATGAAGTTGATTATTCTTGATAAACTCCTTATGCAAATCTGATAAGCGAGCAACCCCATCTGAGGCTTGAGAGGTCCACATTGGATGATTCCAGAAAACAAAGGCACCTTGATTATTTGCTTCCAAGACGGCTTCTTCAACAGGCCATATGCTTGCAAGAGCATAATGATTGGCCATAGGCATATCCTGTTCCCTAAGGTCAAACCCAAATCCCCCTTCTTCTATTAATTTTTGTGCTTTCTTTTCATTTCTTTTATCTAGATTTAAAAGTTTGTTTGAATCCTTTAAGAAAATAGCATTCATATGCCCAGGAGGCATACTTCGGGTTATTTCTGATCCTGAAAGAACTATAAGATTACTAGTAGAAGAGGCCTCAACAGCTTCAAGATACGAAGCATTCCTATCTTTATTTGGTATGTATGCAATGTGAGGTTGATACTCTAAATGCTCAGTAATAGCTAATATATCCAAACCATTTCTTAAAGCTTCCTCAACACGCACATTGGGCCAAACATGGCCATCGGAAAATACTGAATGAGTATGCAGGTCAGAGACTAAGGTTATAAAACCATCGGTATTTGGAAAAATAATCTTTCCCTCTAATTCTTGATCTTTTGAAACACTTCGCACAGTGCCATGAGACCAGAGAGAATTACTTAAAATTAGTACCCATAAAATAACTAATCTGATCATAAATTTATCTCACCATATATATATTTCAATAGGCTTAAATTTCACTTTTTCATAGAGACATAAGCTCTGTCGGCAAAGGCTTTTGAAGCTGACATTCCGGTTGCACCATCAAAAGGACTGGATGGAAATAGATCTGAAGCTGGATCTACTGAGACCACTTCTTCTAACGTCATACCCTGATCTATTAACTTAGCAATTCTATCTCTTGCTGTTTCCATCTTAGAAACATACTCCTCTAAGTCTTGGATAGTTGAGACTTCTCCATGACCTGGCACAACAATTGTTTCTTCATTAATTATTTCCATTACTCTTCTTATAGAATAAATCATTCCATCAATCGTACCTCCATTTCCTGCATCTATGAAAGGAAGACCAGTAAGGTTAGCAACATCTCCCATATGAATGACGTTGGATTCTTTAAAGTATATAAAACTGTCCCCTGTGGTATGAGCAGGACCAAAATGCATAACTTCTATAGTATGACCATTTAAATTTAAGGTCATTACATCTGAATAAGTTATTCTAGGTATAGCTAATTGCTCATAAGGTTGCTGGGGCCATGCTATCCCAACCATATCAATATTAGCTCCTTGCCTAAAGTAATCCATAGAATTCTCATGAGCAATAATATCTGCTCCTAAGGGACCAAAAGCTCTATTCCCTTCAGCATGATCAAAATGAAAATGAGTATTTATCACATAATCTACTGAACTACCACCCATCTTCTCTATCTCTTTTAGAATTGTGTCATACACTTCTGGAAACTGACTATCAATTATTAAGACGCCATCCTCTCCTACAGATACAAGGATGTTGCCTCCGTATCCAAAGATGACATTTAGGCCATCTTTTAGTGATTCAGTTTTTAATAAAGATGGATCAAATCCTAGCCACTGGAATTTCTCTAAAGTAAAATTTTGCTCATCCGTATACGCATTTAATTCTGGTACTGGTCCTAACTTACTATCAACATCACAAGAAGTCAGAAATATTATGAATGACATAATTGAAATAATTCTTTTCATATTTAGCTCCATGTACTATAAAAATCTGGATTAATCGTAACTAATTTAACAAAAATTCTAAGCTAATAAGAGACTAAAATTACCCAGATGAAAATACTATCTCATCATATTGATCATAGTTCAAATAATTGATAAATACCCTGCCCTTATTTCAGAGCAGGGTTTATATTTTTAATTTATTGGATGCTTCTTTAGCTCTTCTTTAGCTACTGTTCTTCTATGCACTTCATCAGGACCATCAGCTAGTCGTAATGTTCTCATATGTGCCGCCATGCTTGCTAATGGGAAGTCTTGACTTACTCCACCTGCTCCATAAATCTGAATTGCTTTATCAATTAGCCTTTGAGCCACGATAGGCACATGGACCTTAATCTGAGCAATATCACTCCTAGCCTCTTTATTGCCTAACTTATCCATCTTATCAGCAGCATTTAAAGTAAGAAGACGAGATGTCTCAATATCAATTCTGCAATCGGCAATGACATCAAAATTTCCACCTAATTCAGCTAGAGGCTTTCCAAAAGCTACTCTAGATTGAGATCTTTCGCACATCAATCTTAAAGCTCTTTCCATAACCCCAATAGTTCTCATGCAGTGATGAATTCTACCTGGTCCTAATCTTCCCTGAGCAATTTCAAAACCTCTTCCCTCTCCAAGGATCATATTTTCCTTTGGAACTCTAACATTCTTAAACTCTATCCTTCCATGACCGTGGGGCGCATCATCATAACCAAATACATGCATCATTTGCTTAAGCTCTATTCCCGGTGTATCCATAGGGACTAATATCTGAGATTGTCGGGCATGTTTTGGATTGTCTGGATTTGTTACACACATAAAAATAAGAATTTTGCACCTGGGATCTCCAGCTCCTGAAGTCCACCACTTCTCTCCATTTATTACATACTCATCTCCTTCTAATACAGCAGAAGAAGAAATATTAGTTGCGTCAGAAGAAGCGACAGCAGGCTCAGTCATGGCAAAAGCTGACCTTATCTCACCCTCTAGAAGGGGTTTTAACCATTGATCTTGCTGCTCTGGGGTTCCATAGCGAGCGAGCACTTCCATATTTCCAGTATCCGGAGCAGAACAATTAAATATTTCTGAAGCAATACCAGAAGTCCCCATTAGCTCACATAGAGGAGCATAATCTAAGTTGCTCATACTTTCACCCATAGGATTCTCTGGTAAAAAAAGGTTCCAGAGTCCTTCTGATTTAGCAATCGCTTTCTTATCTTCTATAATTTTAGGTATCTGCCACCTATTTCCCTGTTCGGTAAATTCTTTCATTTGAGTTGCATAGATTTCCTCTGATGGATAAATATGCTCCTCAAGAAAAGAAGAAATTCTAAGTTGAAGCTCCTTCGACCTGTCTGAAAATTTAAATGCCATTATTTCTCCTTCTTAAATGATTTGTTAAAGTTTTAAATAAAATTACTATAATAAGTTTTACAGATGGTTTCTATAAGATAAACTTATAACTCATAATTAAATAAAGACAAAATAATAATACTCTTATAGCAAGGAGTCTAGAAAATTTCTTAAGACATGAACCTAAACAATGTTGACCTAAACCTTTTTATTGCTTTTGATATTATTTATACAGAAGGTAATCTTACGAAAGCAGGTAAAATTCTTGGTATAACTCAGCCCGCTGTTAGTAATGCTCTTTTAAGATTAAGAGAAACTTTTAATGATGAATTATTCATTAGAACTTCAAACGGAATGACTCCAACTCCAGCAGCGCAGAATATTATATTAGATGTAAGGCAAGCATTAAGCCTCTTAAGAAATTCAGTGGCTGAATCAGAAAGGTTTGATCCTGTCACAGCAAAAACTCTTTTTCGTATAGCTATTGGAGATACTTCCGAATACAGATTACTACCAAGTCTTCTAAAAGAACTTGGAACCTTAGCTCCCGAAGTAGATATTGAGAGCTTTAGTGTACCCAGAAAAGAAACCCCAAGAGAACTAGCTGCTGGAAATATAGATTTCGCCATAGACCCGCCTATACATAATGAGTCTTCTCTAAATCATTCAAAAATTTATGAAGATAAATATGTAATAGCTGTTAAAAAAAATCATCCTTTAGTTAAACTAAATAAAATAACTCTTGAGGATTATTTATCTCTTTCCCATATTCATATATCGAGTAGAAGAAAAGGCCTTGGACATGTAGATTTAGCGCTTGCAAAGATTGGCACAACTAGAAGGATAGTTTTAAGGGCTCAGCACTTCCTTGTAGCACCTTATATTCTAGATCAGAGTAATCTGGTAATGACCACCTCAAAAGGGTTTGCTCAATCCTTAAACTTAAAAACTCTAGAATTACCATTTAAAGTTCCTAAACTAGAACTGCATCTTTACTGGCATAGTAGCAGAGATGCGGATCCTGCTAATCGCTGGATGAGAAACTCTATTCTATCTGCTTACGGCAATATTTTTAAAAACAAGTAAAATTCAAATTTGGTGCGGATGAAGGGACTTGAACCCCCACGCCTTGCGGCACCAGATCCTAAATCTGGCGTGTCTACCAATTTCACCACATCCGCTGAGGGTTTTATTATAATCAGAAAAAAAAATTATATTACTATTAATATTAATTCTACATTTCGCTCTTAGGCTGAATTCTGTCAATTTTTGATTGCAACTCTAAAAACTTATTATTTATTTGGACTCTGTAAGAATCAATAGACTCAATGGATAATTCAATATCTGATATCTGACTTTCAATTGCAGTTATATCTTGAGTTGATGATAGTTTGGCTAACTTAATATTGATTTCATCTAATGCATTCAATAATCCTTTTAATTCTAAATTTCTAGTTCTATTCTTTGCTTGAATTGCCAGCAAATTTTTTTGCACAGAATCAAGGCTTTCTTTCATAGAATTTAAATTCTCTGTTAATCCAACTATTGCTAATTTATTTTTCTTATTACTCAAGTCCCATAATTTTCTTATTTCTTTATCAATAGTTTTAAATTTGGTCTGAGATTCTTCATTATTTTGTTTTAAAGATAGAGAATCATTAAGTAGTTGAGTTTCAAATATATTTATTTTATCTATTAAATTTTGACCTGTTTCTGTTTGATTATCAGAAAAGGAATAAATCCAAAAAACTAAAAATAGACTAACAACTAGGTTAAGAACAACAAGATAAGTCATCATCATTCTTCCGCTAACTTTTATTGATCTTTGGCTGAACTCAGCTGCTCCTTTTGATCTTTGAGGTTTAATTCCAGTTTTTTTCTTTTCATTCATAACGATTAAAATTAATTAATTTTTTTGAAGTATTGTATATTCATAGCTCATTAGATAATCTGTATAATAACTTTTTATTTTTAGTAGATGGTCAAAACCTTATTATTCTATAAAAATAAACTTTCTACATTAAAATTACATACTAAATAAGGACTAATATGAATTTTGAATTTTCACAAGAACAAGTACAGTTAAGAGACTCCGTAAGGAAGATGCTTGATAATAAAGAAGCCTTAAAGAAAGCTAGAGAAGTTTTGGAGGGCGAAAAATCTTATGATAAAGACCTTTGGAATTCATTGGTAGAGATGGGATTAACTGCTACGACTATACCTGAAGAATATGAAGGCTTAGGCTTAGGTCATCTAGAGCTATGTGTGGTGGCGGAAGAATTAGGAAGAAGCTTAGCTCCTACTCCATTTTCGTCTAGTGTATATTTGGCAACAGAAGCTCTCCTTCTTTTAGGATCTGATGATCAAAAAAAAGAATACCTTCCTAAACTTGCTCGGGGAGAGATTATAGGTACTTTTGCACATTCCGAATCAAATACGTCTCCTACGGCCTCCAATATAAATACAGTTGTGAATAACGGTAAAATAAATGGAAAGAAAATTGCCGTACCTGATGGAGATGTTTCTGATTTTGCTATTGTCACTGCAGTTGAAGATGGCAAAATCGGTCTTTATGCAGTCAACTTAAAAAATGAAAAATCTCAAATAATTTCTCAAGATACACTTGATCCTAGTCGATCTCATGCTGAAATTTCTTTTGATGGCGCTGATTCAGAATTACTTGGTTCAACAGAGGAAGGTTGGGCAAACTTAAATAATTTACTTGATAAAGCGGCAGTGCTATTTGCCTTTGAGCAATTAGGCGGAGCGGAAGCTTGCATGAATATGGCAAAAGAGTATTCTTTAGGTAGATTTGCTTTTGGAAGACCCATTGCTTCTTTCCAAGCTATTAAACATAAACTTGCTGATATGTTTGTGACTGTTGAATTGGCTAGATCTAATTGCTATTTTGGAGCTTGGGCTCTTAGTACGGACTCTGCTGAACTTCCAACTGCAGCTGCAACTTCTAGAGTAAGCGCTAGCCAGGCTTATCATGAATGTTCAAAAGAAAACATACAAACACATGGAGGTATGGGTTTTACCTGGGAGTTTGACTGTCACCTGTTCTATAAAAGATGCAGACAACTAGCTGCAAATATTGGAAGTCAAGCTATCTGGAAAGACAAACTAATTAGCTCACTGGAAAGAGCTAACACACTATAAAAGAGGAATAGATATGGACTTTAATGATACTACTGATGAGACAAAATTTAGAGAAGAAGCATTTAATTGGCTTTCTAATAACGCACCACTTAAAGAAAACCCAAAGGATACTTGGAAACCTGCTTCCGAAGAAGAAGGCTTAAAGGAAGCTAAAGCATGGGCAGCTAAATTGCACGAAGGAGGCTGGGCATGCTTGCATTGGCCTAAAGAGTATGGTGGAAGGGATGCTACTCCAATAGAAAGAGTTATCTGGGGTCAAGAAATCTCCAAGTTTAAGGTTCCTGGTGGATATTTTGAAATTGGCCAAGGAATGGCAGGACCAGTTATGATGATGTACGCTAATGAAGAGCAAAAGAAAAGATATCTTCCTCCTTTAGCTAAAGCTGAAGAAGTATGGTGCCAGTTATTTAGTGAACCTGCTTCAGGATCTGATCTTGCTGGACTTAAGACTAAATGTGAAAAAGATGGAGATGATTGGATTATAAATGGTCAAAAAATTTGGACATCGGGTGCTCATTTTAGTGATTATGGAATAATAGTTACACGTAGCGATCCCAATGTTGCAAAACATAAAGGTCTCACTTATTTTTTCTTAGATATGAAATCTCCTGGTGTTGAAGTTAGACCCATAAAACAGATTTCTGGTGGAGCTAATTTTAATGAAGTTTATTTTACTGATGTGAGAATTCCTGATGAACAAAGACTTGGAGAAGTTGGAGATGGCTGGAAAGTCTCTTTAACTACTCTCATGAATGAAAGATTAGCAGTAGGAGATGCATCTGGTCCTGACTTTGAAGAAGCATTTAATTTAGCTCGTGGACAAGATCTAAATGGAAAATTAGCTATAGAAAATGATTCTGTCAGGGAAAAACTTGCAGACTGGTATTGTCAAGCAAGTGGTTTAAAATTTGCAAAATATCGAAATATCTCCGCTCTATCTAGAGGTGAAACTCCTGGTCCTCAATCTTCCATTACAAAGATAGTAAGTGCTAATAAATTACAGGAAATAGCTAATTTTGGACTAGACCTCATGGATAATGCAGGAATCTTAAGATCTGACGATAGGGATGCAGAGCAAAGCATGTATCAATATGGTTTTTATGGAGCAGCTGGTCTTAGAATAGCTGGCGGTACAGATGAAATCCTAAAAAATATTATATCTGAGCAAGTTTTAGGAATGCCGCAAGATATGAGAGCTGATAAAGGAATTCCTTTTAATGAAATTCCAACAAGTACTAAATAAAGAAACTGCAAAAACTAGATTCCGTATTTATTAAAGAAACTGATCTTGAGTGGCGATCAGGGAACCCATTCTCTCTAGAATATATGGATTTATTCTTCTCTAACTCAGGAGGATTTAGCGAATCAAGGCACGTATATATAGATGGAAATGATCTAATAGATCGCTGGAAGAATTTAAAAGAAGGTAATTTTTTTACTATTGGCGAATTAGGATTTGGTGCTGGATTAAACTTTTTATCCACTTGGAAAGCATGGTCTGAAACAGACTATAAAAATAAAGATTTATATTTTTATTCCATAGATAAGAATCCTTTAAAAATAGAAGATGCAAAACAAGTTATCTCTAAATTTAAAGAATTGAAATCTATTTCAGATATCTATTTTACTTCCTATCCCATCAACTGCAAAGGAGCCCAAAGAATCTCTTTTCCTGAATACAATATTCATTTAACTCTTCACTATTCAGATATTATAGATTCTATCTCCTCTATTAATTCTCATAAGGGATTCTTTGATGCTTGGTTTCTTGATGGATTTTCTCCTGATAGGAACCCAGAAATGTGGTCAAAAGAAATATTTAAAGTTCTTAAAAAGAAAAGTCATGCTAAAACTTCTTTTTCTACATTTTCATCTTCAAATAAAATTAGAAATCATCTATTGGAGCTTGATGCTACATTTAATTCTAAAAAAGGTTTCGCTAATAAAAAATACATGACAAACGGAGTCTTTAATTCTAGGAATCAATCTAACAACTTTAAAAAAAAATCAGTTGCTATAGTGGGTGCAGGAATAGCTGGCTGTTCTCTAGCCCACTCTTTGGTAAAGAGAGGTCATAAATGCACGATCTTTGATCAAAATAAAGACCTATGTGGAGGCGCTTCTGGGAATCTTGCTCTAATATCTTATCCTAGACTTTCTGCGTTTGATTCTCCTTTTTCTAAATTTTCTGCTCAGTCATTTATTTACTCTACGCAATTCTATGAGAAGTTTGCATCCAAAGGTTGGCATAAAACTGGAGTTCTTTTTTTAGATACAAATGACTTTTCAAAAAAAAGAATAGAGGATTTAATTCAAGAAAAAAAAGACAATAATCTTTATAGACCTATCTCAGCTGATGAAGCAAGCACACTGTCTGGAACAAATATCAATCACAATGGACTTTTTTTTCCGTCTGCAGGATGGATAGAACCAATTCAATTGTGCCAAGACTTAATCAATGATCCAAATATTGAAGTCTTCTTAGAAGAAAAAGTTCTAAAAATTAGCCATGAAAATTTCATACATAATTTAATTAGCAATAAAAAGAATTATAACTTTGACGAAATATGTTTATGTAACTCTTTCGAAGCTGAAAATCTAATTTCTATAAAAGGTACAAGGATTAAAAGGGGACAAATAACTTATATTCCGACTAATAAAGATATTTCTAAGTTAAAAATGCCAATTTGTGGAAAGGGTTATATCTCTCCCTTAATTAATGATAAGCATTTAGTGGGAGCAACATATAGCGATAATAAAGATATGATAGCTACAGAATCAGATTCTTTGGAAAACTTGCAAATACTTTATGATATATTTCCTGATATTCATCTAAACCCAAAAACTTCAGGAGAGAAAGTTGGGTTAAGGGCAACTACAATTGATCATCTTCCAATAGCAGGCAAATCTGATAACTTTTATTTAAATATAGGCCATGGCTCCAGAGGATCAACAAGTGCACCACTATGCGGAGAATACATTGCCGATTTAATTACTGGCTCCCCTCTTCCTTTGGATATAGAAACAATGAATGCAATTTCAATTAAAAGATTTAATTCAAAAAGTTAGTCAGCATATTCCCTATTAAGTCATCAATAGATTCTTGGTCTTTAGAAACCTGATTCTTTTTAAATCTACTAAAGGCATACCAAACAACTTCATTTGATTTTTTGTCATAAACTCGAATCGCTATTGCCTCTTTATCTATAGGATAATATCTAGTGTCTGTATCCCTCCAGCCATTTGGGGAATAAAAAAATTGTGAAGATTCATGACTCTTATTAATTTCTCTATTAGTGCCAACAAGAACCTTGATAATTAAATCTGGATCTTCAGATTTAGAAAAACCCTTAAAGTCTAACTCAGACTGAATGGAGCGCATGACTCTCTTAATTAAAATTGGATTTAAAGATATCTGAGAGGAATCATTCTTACCATCTATTGGTTCTATCAGGAAAGTCTTATACTTAGAGATGTCATATGAAGAATCAAAATCAGACTCTACAGAAGGAATTGACGCGCAAGCACTTGCAATAAGTAAAACAAAAGTTAAATAGATATTTTTAGTCATAAGGTTATTTTATATTTAATTTAAAAAAAGATGAAAAAACTTCTTCCTAGCTTTTTCTTACATCCCTGATATTGTGCATTATATCTGTCTGACTGTCTTTGGACTTTATCTGCTACATTTAATAACCAAGGTTTCTTTCTATGATTTCCTTTTCTGAAACCCGACTTTCCTTCATGGTAAACAAGATAAAGTGATCTAGCATCTTTTAAAGAGATGCCCATACTTTTATGGGATTTATAATTATACCAACCTATAAAATCCACCGCATCCTCAAAGTCTCTTCTATCCCTGAACCAGCCTCCACGATCCTCTAAATACATTTCCCAAGTCCCATCTATGACTTGAGCATAGCCCTTGGCGCTCGTGGGCCTCTTCCAGGGAATAAAACCTAAAAGCTTTGTTCTAGGCGGCTTAGCTCCTGCAATAAAGCTTGATTCTTGCTTTATAAATGCCATGGTTACAGGTATGGGCACTTTCCATCTCTCTTCTGTTTTCTTGGCAGCTTTGTACCAAGATTTCTTCTCTTTAAAAATCTCACAAACATTGGTTATATTTTTAGGGGGCAAGCTTGAACATCCAATACCGATTATCAGGATAAAGGTTATAAGACTTATTAAATTTAAGTTCATTTTATTAAGTCATAATATTCACTTTCAGATAAAATCTTTATCCCTAGAGTCTTAGCTAACTCTAGTTTCTTTTCACCTACATTTTCACCAACAACCAATATATCTGTTTTTTTATTTACAGATGTCTGTATAGAAGCGCCCAAGGTGGATGCATTTTCTTGCATACCTTCTCTAGAACTCTTCATTTTTCCAGTGAAGATAATTCTCTTATTACTAATTGGTGAAGAAGCTAATGCTTTAATGGAGTTAGTATCAGTCATTCTTAACTTAAATCTAAAATCTAATAATTTATTTATAGTTGCCCATAATTGATTAATCTCTTCTACAATTACTGGCGAAGCTATCGGCCCAAAACCTGAAAGATTCTGAATCTCTTCAACCTTTAATTTATTTAATTCTGAAAGCGGAAAAGCCTTTAATAAACGTTTACTTTCTCCTATGCCCAGATACTGCAAACCAAATGCTGCCAAGAATCTCCAATCATCTATCTCTTCTTGTCTTGATCTTATTAATTGTTCAATTGCATTTGACGATTGTTTAGGGCCAAAACCAAGGTCTTCAAAGTCTTGTTTTTTCATGGAATAAATCTTTTCTAAGCTATCAAAACTGCCTTTATATAATTTTTCTATTGTTCTATTACCAAACAAATCAACATTGCCCAAAATGTTAAAAAAATGAACTAAACTTGCTATCTGCTGCTCAGGACAATTTTTATGATCTATGCAAACTAAAAAGTCATTTTGCCAAATCAAACTACTTCCACAACTCGGACAAGATTTAATCATTTTAAAATCTTTAGATTTCTTAATAACGTTGACTATCTTAGGAATAACCTCTCCGCTCCTTATGATTTCAATAACTGCCCCCTTACCCAGTCCTAGTTTCTTTATCATGCCTGCATGATGGGCTGTAACTCTCTTAATCTTTGCTCCTGAAAGTTCTGTTTCACTTACATTCAAGACAGGTGTACACCTTCCAGTTCTGCCAAGCTGCCAAGAAATGGAAGCAACATTACAATTAGCTGTCTCTCCTTTTTCTTTATAAGCTATTTGCCAATTATAATGATGATTAGTTGACCCCATGAGTTGCTTTATTTCATCATCCAATACCTCCAATACTACTCCATCAGTAGGAAAATCAGAGACCTTAACTTTATTCATTATTGAGTAAAAGTTTTCCATTAAGTCTTCTGAATTACCTTCCCAGCCAGTTAAAGAGGAATGAGGAATAAAGTGAACTGCTCCAGCTTTTAAAGCCTTTTGAGCTTCGTCATTTATTTTATCTGATCCTGCAATACCCACTATGACATTTCTAGGATGAGAAAATTTTTGAGATAGATGTTTGTTAAAAAAATTTAAATCTAAAACAATCTCACCTAAGCCAGTATTCTTTCCTCCTATAGATTTAACTCCTTGTTTAAGAATTTTAGTAATATCAAAACCATATTCCCCATCTCCTCTTGTCAGCAATTTATTTTCTTCATAGTTACCTGCCATGCCATCAAGCTTAGCTGTAGCTTTAATTAAAAACTTCTGGTTTTTTGTGTTTTTCGCAAACTTGGTTACTCTAACCAAATACTTTTCTATATCTTCGATACTATAAGCTTTATCAATAGACAACATCTGTTGCGAATGTTGAACCTTCTTAGAAGAAAAAGTTTCTTCTTCTTCTTTTTCAATGTTTTCAAAATACTTATCATTTGGACTCAATGACTTTAAATGAATATAAATTCTGTCGTATTCTTCATCAGTTATTTCTGGTGTACCTTGCCTGTAAGATTTATTAAAACCTTCTAACAATTCAATGATCTGATTTATCTCTAAATCATTTAAATCTAGATTACTTTCACGTTTCATTATTTACAGCTGATAAATTTTGTCTTTGTTCTTCTTGAGCTTTCTGTCTCATATGATCGATCATCTGCTTGGTAAGAATATTGCGACTATCATCTAGGAGATCAGTCTTGAAACTTTCCGAGAACCAAGTCGCAAAGCCCATCATGCGCTCAAATGATTCTACCGGATTAAGATTCTTTCTTGTATCTAACACTAAACTCAGAAGTTGCGTTGATGATTGCTCATCTAACACTCCAGGTTTCATTCCATTAAGTAAAGAAAAATGAATATCTGATGCGGTCATGGAATTAAAAAAGAAATAGCCTTTTTCATGATAAGTCATCCCTACAGTCTCTAACTCAGCCTTAAATAAGGATAATGTAAGTTCATTTTGCCCTTGTGACTTAAGATATAAAATTAATAATATACCTTCCTCTGACCTTTCTTGGTTTGCAATTTCAGTTTCGATTTCCTCTTCTTCGATAGACTTTGATAGATTAGAGGATTCTTCAATTTCATTTTGTTTTAATTCCTGATCAATTTCTATAAAAGAACTCGCAAATTTAAGGTTATTTCTTCTTCTACGATTTGCTCTTCTAGTTATATCGACTATAACTAGTCCAAGAAAAAGGCCTATAAAAATAGTTAAAATCTCGCTCAAGTTCATTTTGATTTATAAATCAGGTCGTTACCATCTGCACGGCTTCATTCACATCAACTGAGACTAACCTTGAGACTCCTGGCTCTTGCATAGTTACACCCATAAGATGATCACTTTTTTCCATTGAAATCTTATTATGCGTTATGTAAATAAACTGAACTTTTTCAGACATTTCCACTACAAGATCTATAAATCTTGATGTATTTAAGTCATCTAGAGGTGCATCCACCTCATCTAACATACAAAAAGGTGCGGGATTAAGTTCAAAAAAAGCAAAGACTAAAGCTATTGCAGATAAAGCCTTTTCTCCCCCTGATAGCTGGGAAACACTTGCATTCTTCTTACCAGGAGGACTTGCTATAATACCAACCCCTGAAGAAAGAAGATCTTCTCCCAGCATCACTAATTCTGCATGACCTCCCCCAAATAGTTTTGGAAAAAATTTAGATAAGCTGATATTTAAACTATCAAAAGTATCTTTAAATGTAGTCTTAGTTTCTTTATCTATTTTTTGAATTGCTCCTTCTAAGGTTTCCAAAGCTGTAACTAATTCTTTATTTTGCTCATCCAGATGTAACTTTCTCTTTTCTTCTATACCCGATTCCTCTACTGCAGCTAAATTTATTGCTCCTAATCGATTTATACCTCTTTCTATTTTATCTATATTATCTCTTAAAGAAGTTTCAGTAGAGTTATCATCTATTAATTCCAGTAAAGTTTTTAAAATTAACTCACTCTCTATTAAATTCTTTTCTATATTTTCTTTTTCTATTTTTGCTGCTTGAAGTTCTAATCGAAGGTCTTCTAATTTTTGCCTTTGGTAATTTGTATTCTGCTCCTGCTCAGCCTTAGTTCTTTCTAAAGATCTAATTGATTCATAATTTTTTTCTATTTCTGACCTAACTTTTAGCAAATCAGCCTCTATTGAAAGCCTTTTCTCTAACTTCTTATCTAGATTCTCTTGCAAGGAATTAACAGGCGCTAATAAATCAATAGACTCAGATTTTCTGAGCTCTAGTTTAGTAGAAATATTCTTTAAATCTGCATCAATATAATGAAGATTTGTGTTGACTGAGGCTAATTTTGCCTGGATATCCGCAAACTCTTTTGTCTTATAAAGTAAATCCTCTTTCTGAGCCTTATTTTCTTCTTCACTTTCTCTTAACAGATTATTTGTTTTTTCAATTAAAAGTGACGGTTCTGATTTTAGGCCTGATAACTCTGCTGAGATGACTTCTATTTTATTTTGAAGTTCTTGGACATTCTTCTCATCTAATTTGGATCCCAAATTATCTCTAAAGTTTTGATTGATATTAATAAAATCAGATATCAACGTATTTAATACAAGAAGCAACTTATCCCATTCTAGTAGCAAATCTTTTGAGCCAGAGCCAATTAGGCTTTCTTGATTCTGACTCGAACTTAACTCTTCTATTTGGGGAGTCATTTCATTTAAAACAGAAAGTAAATGCTCTCTTTCCTTGATCAATTCATCTGTCTCTAAATTCTTTAGATTCAAATTCTCTTTCAGCGATTCTATTTCAGAAATTAATTCTTTATTCTTCTGCTTTTGTGTACTTAATTCTTGTTCATTACGCGATATATCTGATCCTGCTTCATAGAAGCTTTGCTGGATCTTATCCATAGTAGTTTGCAGCTCTAAGTTATTTGCTCTTAAAGTATCTATCTCGGCATCAGAAGAAATTTTTATTGTATTCACTTCTTCCATCTTGACTTGTTGGAGGCTTATCTCCTCTTCATGCTGAATTACCTTTTCATGAATAGACTTCCATTGAAAAGCTTTTAATATTCCACGAGCTTCATTTTCTTGTTTTCTTAGAATAGAGTATTTCTCAGCGGCTTTTGCCTGTTGTTTCAACTTTATGAGAATTCTGTCAACTTCATCTCTTAAATCCTGCAAACGATCTAAATTCTCTCTAGTTCTTTTTATCCTAGATTCTGTTTCTTTCTTTCTTTCTAAGTACTTGGATATTCCAGCTACTTCCTCTATGTAAGATCTCATTTCTTCTGGCTTAGAACTAACTAATCTAGAAATCATATCTTGCTCTATGATTGCATAACTCTTAGGTCCTAGACCTGTTCCCAAGAAAACATCAGTTATATCTCTTTTACGACAAGATGCAGAATTCAAAAAGTAATTGGATTGACCATCTAATTCAACTGTTCTTCTAACAGATATTTCATTGTAACTAGAGTACTCCCCACCTATACGCCCATCTTCATTGTCAAAAAAAAGTTCTACAGAAGCCCGAGAAACTGGTTTTCTGCTAGATGAACCATTGAAAACAACATCTGCCATTGTGTCACTTCTTAGATTTCTTGCTGAGCTTTCACCAAGAACCCATCGAACTGCATCTATCACATTAGATTTTCCGCAACCATTTGGACCTACCACTCCCGTTAAGCTTGAAGGAAAGGCTATTGAGGTTGGATCTACAAAGGATTTAAATCCTGATAGCTTAATTTGTTTTAACCTCATGCATTCCTCCTTTTTTTAAAAGAGTTTGATTCAGCACCAAGAAATGATGTATTAAAAAGGAGCATTTTTATGCCTTCCATAAGCATAATTTTATTCTATTTGGCAATCTTTAACTATAGGTTTTTAAGTATTTAAGTTCTTAATTGCCGCTTTCAAAACATTCTTTTCTTGAATATTTTCTAGAAACTCAATTGCCTTCTCCCATTCTTTTTTAGCTTTTTCTATTTCACCTGCCTGAATGTACCTCAGGCCATTTAATGTCAAGGCCAAAGGTTCCTTTGGATTCTTGGTAAGTGCTAATTTTAAAATTTCTATTATTTCTTCTGTAAATATATTTTTGTTCAAGAAGAAAAGAACTTGGGCATATTCAGCTATTATATCTCCAGAAATAACCTCTATATTTCTATCTAAGATTTTCTTATAGGCCAAAGAAGAAATTAAATACTCATCTTCTAATTTAAATTTCTGTGACAATGCGTATAAATTTTCCAAAGCAATCTTCTCATTATTAACATAGGAAGAAACATCTCTTAGTAAATCATTTCTAAGAACTTCTTTTTCTGCTTGCTCAAATAATAAAAATTTATCAATTTTATTGGCTAAATGAGCTTCTTCTAACCTCCTAAACTCAAAAAAATATATTGAACCAATAATAGAAACTAGAATAACACTCAATAAACTGGCTTTTAAATAAAGGTTCTGAACTCTTTTTAAAAGGAAAAGATCTCTATTAATCGTTCTAAGAATTAATAATAAAAAGATTAACCCAATTAATATTAATGAAAAAAGAATTATTAGCATGCTTCAAGAATTATTAATCAGCTAATTTCTTTAAAGATTGTTCTTTCTTTATAAGAAAAACCACTATAAATATAACTATGCAAAAGAAGATAAAAGGGCCAAACCAAAGAATTATCGTTGAGTAAGTCAATGGGGGATCGTATGAAATATATTCCCCGTATCTATTTTTTAAATAATCTTTAATTTCAGAATCAGTTTTTTTAGCAATAATTAAGTTATATATAACTTGTTTTAAATCTAGGGAAATAGGTGAATTAGAACCTGCTAGACTAGAGCTCTGACATTTAGGGCATCTTAAATCTTGGGTCAAATTAGTAAACCTTGACGACTCTTCTTGAGAGAGGTTAGGGTAAATTTCTACTTCATTATCTGCTATCAATCCTGACAATAAAAATAAAAAGATAGCTACTAGTAAAATTCTTGTACTCATTTTACTTAGCAAAATGAGATCTAAACTTTTGATTCCATACTTCTTGGTCTAAAACACCTGCATGACGCAATACTATCTCTCCATTTTCATTCAATAAAAATGTCTCAGGTGCTCCGTATACACCCATATCTATGCCTAATTTACCATTAACATCATAAATATTTAATATAAATGGATCACCCTTTTCAATAAGATAATTCAATGCCTTATCTCTTGTATCTTTATAATTGACTCCATATATAGGTATATTCTTTTTATTTCGTATCTCAAGTAAAAATGGATGCTCTACTGCACAAGCTATACACCAAGTAGCCCAAAAATTTATTAAAGCTGGGAAATCTTTCAAATCATTATTTGTTATATATGCCGTTCTATTATCTAAAGATAGATGTTCAAAAAAAGGAATCTTTTGACCTACAAGAGCGGAATTCAACTCTTGCTTTTCTTCCTTTAGTAAGAAATACAAGTAACCCAACAAAATACAAAATAAAATAAAGGGCATTAAATTAAATAATTTTTTCAATTTTTTACCTTAAATTGCTTAATAGAAGAGATTATCATCCCCAAAGAAATCAATATTGCACCTAACCATATCCATCTTACAAAATGTTTAATCTGAATTCTAAAAGACCAAGTGCCCTTTCCTAAATTATCTCCTAAAGTTATATAAACATCTTGAAAGAATCCTGGTTTGATTGCAGCTTCAGATGTGGCTTGTTTTGCAGAGGGATAGAACCTCTTTTCAGTTATTAGAAATGTTCTTTGTGTACTAGATAAATCTTTCATCTCTATGACTGCTCTTTCAGTTTCATAATTTTGTTTCTCAGAAATATTCACATCTTTTAACTTAAATTCATAACCCCCTAAAACATAATCATCATTTTTCGAAAGCTTAACTTCATTTTGCAATGAATAAGAGGTAACCATACCTATTCCAATTACTAGAACGGCTGTACCCAAGTGGGAGAATATAAGACCCATTCTATGCAAAACTATTTTTTTTAATCTACTGAAACCGAGATTCCTTAAAAAAGGATCAACTAAATTGCCTGAAATTATCCAACAAAATAGAATCCCGGCAATAAAAGCTCCAGATGTAACTTTTCCAAAAAATAAATAAACTAAAAGATAAAATAAAATAAACGCTATTATTGACTCTAAAATTATCCTTGTAATAAAACTTGTATCGCTAATTTTAGTCCAGCTCAAATACATCGCTAACCCCTGCAGGAGCGCCAAGCCTATAGCAAAAGGCAAGATGAGAATCTCATAGTAAGGAGCACCAACCGAAATCTGCTTACCTCCTGTAAACGCTTCATAAATCATAGGGAACAAAGTCCCAAACATTATAGATAAGGCCAAGATAACTAAGAGTAAATTATTAAGCAGTAATCCAAACTCTTTAGATAAAAAAGAATAACTTTTTTCCCTTCCTTCCGACTTATTCTTAAAAGCAAATATTAATAAAGAGGATAAAATAAAATAAGCAAAGATTAATAAAATAAAGACACCTCTTTCAGGATCAAGTGCAAATGAATGAACTGAAGTAAGAACTCCTGACCTAACTAAGAATGTTCCAAGTAAGCATGAAGCAAAAGCTAATATGGTTAATAATAGAGACCAACGACTAAAAACACCTTTATTATGAGTAACTATTAAAGAATGAAAAAGAGCTACAGAAATTAACCACGGCACAAAAGCAGCATTTTCTACTGGATCCCAAAACCACCACCCTCCCCAGCCAAGTTCATAATATGCCCACCAGCTTCCTAAACAAATACCCAAGGTTAAAAATGCACTTGATAAAAGGGCCCAAGGTCTTATTAATCCAGCCCACAATGTGCTTTTATAGCCTATCAGCATAGAAGCGATGGCCATTGAAAAAGGAATAGATAGACCAGAATAACCAGCATATAAAAGCGGAGGATGAATAGTAAATGCAAAATCCTGAAGCAATGGATTGAGTTCAATGCCCTCCAATGGAGAAATGGGCAATATTCTTTCAAATGGATTAGAAGTAAATATAGTAAATGCTAAAAAAGAAAAAATTATTTGGCATAGCACAATGATAGTCATGCATCTAAATAATTCCCCTTGGGCTTTGCTCTTAAATAAATAAAATACCGACCATAGACATAAAATACTTATCCAGAGGATTAAAGATCCTTCATGAGCCCCCCAAGTGGCAGTCAATTTATAGTAGAAGGGCAAATTAGTATTGGAATTCATGGCTACATAAAGTAAAGAAAAATCATCTACATAGAATGAATAGATCAGAATTAAAAAACTAAGAAAAGTAAAAACTGAAGTAGCTAATAAAAGCGATTTATATGTTGATATTAATAGCTCATCTTTTTTTATTATTCCATATACAGGAATTAAAGAACCCGCTAAAGAGAAGACTAAAGCACTAATAAGAAAAATATGTCCAATTTCAGGAATCACTTCTAGATTTCAAAGTTTTTTGAACTTCCGGTGGCATATAATTTTCATCATGCTTAGCTAAAACCTCAAATGCCTCTAACGTTTTCTCTTTTCCCACAACACCTTTAACAACTACTCCTGAATTCTCTGAAAATAGATTAGGTAATATGCCTGAATACGTTACTAAAATAGATTTATTAAAATCAGTAATAACAAAAGAGACTTCAAGCTCGTCGGGTACCCGGACAAAACTCCCTTTTTTAACCATTCCACCTGCTCTTATTTTTGCCCCTTCCTTCAAATTAGAATCATGGAATTGTGAAGGAGAATAGAATAAATCAATATTTCTGCTTAATGCACTTAGAACAAGAGAAAGTGCGAGAGATGAGCCTATGAGGATGATAGAAATTACATAAATTCTTTGTTTTCTTAAAGGGTGCATCAGAAATTACTTAACTTAGTTTCCTCAAAATCTTTCATAAGTCTTTTGAACCGAAAAAAAGGAACTAAAATATTTAAAATAATAATAATAATGAAAATACCTAAAACGCTATAAACATAATAGCCGTATCCATTTAATATAAATAAATCTGTAATTAAGTTCATGATATTTTTTCTAATTTATTTTGGAAATAAAGGCCAACCCACCTAGTATCTCTTTCTCTATAAAGAATTTCTACTCTTAACCTTTGAATAAGCATAAAAATATAAATGAAATAAAACCCAATAACACAAATGGCTAAAGGTATATACATCTCAGGACTCATGGAAGGTGAGGAAGTTAATGAAAAAGTAGAGGGCTGGTGAAGAGTTTGCCACCAATCTACTGACTTTTTAATTATTGGAATAATGGCAATTCCAACAATAGATAAAAGGGAAATACTTTTATCTCCTTTCAATTGATTATCAGAAAAAGAATACAGGCCTATTATTGAAGCATAAATAAAGAAAAGAAGTAAAGTTGAAGTAAGCCTAGCATCCCATACCCACCAAGTACCCCAAGTAGGATATCCCCATATAGATCCACTGATTAAAGCTAAGAAAGTAAAACTAGCACCTATAGGAGCTGCTGACCTCACCAACATACCAGCGATCTTAACTCTCCAGACAAGGTTTAAAAAACCAAAAATTGACATAGTGATTAGCACTGATTCAGCTAAAATTGCAGACGGAACATGGATATAAATAATCCTATAAACTTCACCTTGTTTATAATCGGGGGGCGAAAAGAAAATACCCCAGATAAGACCAAATGTTAAAATTAGAAAAGCAAATAAACCAAACCACGATACGTATCTTGTTGTCGAATTAAAAAATCCGGGTGTTGAGCCCATTTTAATAAACCAAGACTTTATTTTTTTCCAACTATTCATAATTTAATCTAATGGAAGCGGCAATTGCTAAAGATAATCCAGGTATTCCAATTGCTAATATTGAACCTAAATACATAAGATAAACAACATAGTCTTGGTTATTAATGGAAGCCTCTACACACGCAGTGCCTAAAATTAATATTGGAATAGAAAAAGGTAAAACAATTATAGCACTTAGGATAGCATTCTTTCCTAAAGACAAAGAGCCGCCTAAAGCCCCAAGAAGGCTAAAAAGAAGTGATCCTATAGAAAGACTTATCAATAAAACTGAAATATTTTCATAGGAGAAATATAGAAATAAACTTGCCAATAAAGAACAAATTACTATTGGTGCTCCAGCTACTAACCAGTGACAAAACACTTTTGCTAGGACTATTAAAAATAAGGGCTCGCCGCTAATCAAGATTTGTTCCAAAGTACCATCGCTATAATCACTATTAAAAATTCCCTCAATAGCCAGTAACGAGGATAACAATGCCGCTATCCAAATAATATTTGATGCCATTAAATTAAGTTGATTTGGTTCTGGCCCAAATGCAATAGGAAAAAGAGTAATAATAGTTAAGAAGAAAATTACTGGCGTTATAAAACCTACTAGCTTCCTACTAGAAATCAAAAGATCACGCCTTATGATCAATAAAAACCAATCAAAACTAGATGTTAAAGAACTATGCTTCATATTGGCTTAAATTTATTATTTTATTTTCTGTATTGAAAGGTCGGTGCCCTGTAACAATGAAAGAAGAGCCCATATTGTTTAAATCTTCTACTATCTTAGAAAATAGAAGAATAGATGGGTCATCCAATGCTGTAAGAGGCTCATCTATGATATATAAAGGTTTAATGTTCAAGATCCATCTTGCCATAGCCACCCTTCTTACCTGCCCTACTGAAAGATCAGAGCAGAATCTATTAATATAATCTAGCATCTCAACCCTCTCTAAAGCTTCTTTGAGAGAAAAAATATCTCTCTTTTCAGGCATAAATAATCTTAAATTCTCTAATACAGTCAAATTATTCTTTACTGCCAAAAGATGACCTTGATAAAAACACTGAGGGTAGAACAAAGATTGGATCAACTCTCCATGCCATCTTATTTCGCCATCAACTTCTGGTACCAAACCAACTATAGCCTTTAGTAAAGTAGTCTTACCTGAACCATTTTCTCCTATAACCTCAATATTTTCTTCACTATTTAAATGAAAATTTATATCCTGAAAAATATTAATTTCGGATAGATTGCATCCTAGGTTAGAAACTTCGAGCATAAATTTTAGAAATTATAAAAAAGAAAAGATTATTTTAACAAAATAAGTAAGAAATCTAAATGTATGGTACATATTTTACTGTAAGGTACAGGTTTATATTCCTTATTATCATTAAAATAATTTACAATAACTAAAATTACTTAATATATACATGTCTAAATTATTCTTAAAAAGATCAGATGTGGAGTTCGTAGAGGAAGGAAACGGTCTCGCTCCTAAATTCAATGATGATGGCTTAATACCTGTAGTTGTTATAGATTTCAAAAGTAAAGACCTGCTGATGCATGGGTATATGAATCGAGAAGCTTTAAAATTAACGATAAATGAGGGTATAGCTCATTACTGGAGCAGGAGTAGAAAAAAGCTATGGCGAAAAGGGGATACAAGCGGGATGATCCAGAAAGTTAGAGAAATTCTAATAGATGATGATCAAGATGCTATTTGTCTAAAAGTTCAAGTAGAAGGGCTTGGAGCGAGTTGTCATGTAGGGTATAGGTCATGCTTTTATAGATCTATTGAAAAGACTAGCTCTGAAGTTTTACTAAAATTTCTAGAACATAAAAAGGTATTTGATCCTGAAGATATTTATCCTGGAGCAGAAAATCCTACTAAATTATAAGATTAAGTAACTAGTTTTAATCTTATAATTGATTTACTTGGATGCATTTAACTCTTAATTGAGATTGAATCCTTTCAGCCCACTCAGCTAAATAAGTTCTAGTATCTCTAGGATCAATAATTTCATGCACTGAAAAACTTTCAGCTCTTGCAAAAGTATTTTGTTGAGAATTAAGAGCATCCTCTATCTCTTTTCTTTTTGCTTCAGGATTTACTGACTCTGAGATTTCTTTTTTAAATGCTACGGCTACCCCTCCCTCTATAGGAAGAGCTCCAGATTCAGCTGATGGCCATGCTAAAACATATCCATCTGGACCATAATGAGCGGCTGCTGCTACTCCATAAGATTTTCTAATTATTACTGAACACCATGGGATTGTTGATTCTGTTACTGTTAATACAGCTTCGGTTCCATGCAAAATAGTAGCTTCTAGCTCAGCTTCAGGACCAATAAGAAAACCTGGTTCATCTACTAAGCTTACAACTGGAATATGAAATGTGTCACAGGTTTTAATAAAACGACTAGTTTTTTGGGCTCCTTTTGAGGACATTGAACCAGCATAAAAATTAGAATCATTGGCTAAGATACCGACTGAATACCCATTAATCCTCGCGAATCCTGTGATAATGCCCTGTCCAAAATATCTAGTTATCTCAAAAAAAGAATCATGATCGAATATCTTTTCTATGACTTCTCTCATTTCATATGACTTTTTCTTATCCTTTGGAATGATAGCTAGTAAATCTTCTTCTTTTCTATTGACAGGATCATCAATTATCTTTTGGGAGGACAATTCGTAAATATTTTGAGGCATATAAGACAAAAATCTAGATATTTGATTAAAAGCATCTTCTTCTGTATCAGCTACATTGTCTGTTACCCCATTCATCCTATGAATATTAGATCCACCTAATTCTTCTTTTGTTAATTTTTTTCCAAAAGCTCTTTCCACAACAGCTGGCCCTGCAACTAATATTTGGGAAGTTCTTTTAGTCATTACTCTAAAATGAGAAGCTACAAAACGTGCTGCAGGCAATCCTGCAACAGGGCCTAAGGCAGCCGACACTACAGGAATAACTTTTAATGTATCTGCAACAGACTTGAACCTAGATTTAGAAAAAACTGCATCTCCTCCAGAACTTCTTCCCTTCTTAGAAGGGCCTGCCACAGAGCCTCCTCCCCCTTCATGTAATCTAACTAATGGAAGCTTATAATTGAGAGCTAATTCTTCAGTGTAAACACTTTTTCTGAGACCTGCAGGATTCGGAGAGCCTCCTTTTACTGTAAAGTCCTCTCCAGCTATAACTATTTGATTACCATTTATCTTACCGAACCCTAAAATAAAATTTGCTGGCGTAAAAGCCTGTATATCACCTTTATCATCAATATCCGAAATACCAGCAATCTTTCCCTGTTCTTGAAAAGATCCTTTATCCAGAAGTTTCTCAATCCTCTCCCTCAAAGATAAACGACCTTTAGCATGTTGAAGATCTACCGCTTCTTTACCGCCTTGCTTTGTTGCAAGTTTTTTTCTTATTTTTATTCCGTCAGTTTCTTTTTTCCAATTCATATTTTCTGGTGTCCCGTTCAGGATTTGAACCTGAGACCTCCGGATTAGGAATCCGGCGCTCTATCCAACTGAGCTAACGGGACAGTTGTAAATTATTTCTATTTTACTTATTCTGAGTTGATAAAAAATATTTATTATCTTATAATTTTCTCAGCACCGATTTGAATCAGCTTGCGGGTGCTTTATAAATACAGCTAAATAGAGTTCTCTTTGATAAACCTGTTTAGTGAAAGCTGCAGGTTTTTTTTATTTAAGGAGATTATTATGGCTTACGAAGGAAAGAATATTGAAACTATCGCTCTACATGCGGGATGGAGAGCTGATGAAAATACAGGATCTGTTGCTGTCCCTATTCACCAAACAACAAGTTATCAATTTGAAAGCACAGAAAAGGCTGCAAATCTATTTGCTTTGTCAGAACTGGGTAATATCTATACTAGAATCATGAACCCAACTACTGCGGTTCTTGAAGAAAGAGTAGCAGCTATAGAAGGAGGTGCGGCCAGCCTTGCCACGGCATCTGGACAAACAGCTTCAGCTTATGCAATTCAAAATTTAGCTTCTGTGGGAGATAATATTGTATCTTCTTCTCATCTATATGGAGGAACTTATAATCAATTTAAAAATAACCTCTCGGCTATGGGTATTGAAGTAAGATTTGTTGATCCAACAGATCCTGAAAACTTTTCAAGAGCAACGGATGATAAAACTAGAGCATACTTTGGAGAGACTTTACCAAACCCAAAATTACAAGTTTTACCAATAAAAGAAATAGCTGATATAGGAAGGCCTCTCGGTATCCCTCTAATTGTAGATAATACTGCCGCTCCTATAATTTGTAGACCTTTTGACCATGGAGCCTCTGTTATAACTTATTCAACTACAAAGTATATAGGCGGTCATGGAACATCTATTGGAGGGCTAATAGTAGATGGAGGAAATTTTGATTGGGAAAAAGCTGGATCTGATAGACAGCCTAATCTTAATACTCCTGATGCTTGTTACAATGGAGTTGTTTGGACAGAGGCTATTAAACCTTTAGGTCCAATAGCTTACATTATGAAAGCTAGAACAACACTACTTAGAGATCTTGGAGGAGCCATGAGTCCTTTTAATGCTTGGATGTTCATTCAAGGTCTAGAAACGCTGCCTTTAAGAATGCGAGAACATACTAAGAATGCATTAAAAGTTGCAGAGTTCTTGTCAACAAATAATAATGTTGCTTCTGTTACCTATCCAGGCCTTATGGATGGTAGAAGTAGAGAATTAGCAGATAGTTATTTATCTGGAGGCTATGGAGCTTTAGTTGGATTTGAACTTCCTGGAGGGGTAGAGTCAGGAAAAAAATTCATTGATTCTTTAAAACTTTTATATCATGTTGCGAATATTGGAGACGCAAGATCCTTAGCAATTCATCCTGCTACCACAACTCATAGCCAGTTATCACCTGAAGAACAGCTTGAAGCTGGAGTAACTCCAGGATATGTTAGATTATCAATTGGTATAGAAAATGTGGAAGATATTATCTCTGATATTGAACAAGCATTAAATGCTGCTTCTTAATAAATTATTACGCTAAAGTTATAAAATTAATTTTCAAGAAATATATTTAAGTTTATTTTAGAGACAGAAATATATTAGCTATATATAATCTTTATCTCAATTCAGCATTTAGGAGAAATACATGAAAACACATCATCAATTTTACATAAATGGTAAGTGGGTAGATCCTTCAGAAGGAGTCAAGTCACTTGATGTCATTAATCCATCTAATGAAGATGTTATTGGTCAAATTTCATTGGGTTCAGCAAAAGATGTAGATCTAGCTGTTAACGCAGCAAGACAAGCTTTTGAAGGTTTTAGTGAAACTTCTGTAGAAGAAAGACTTGCATTACTAGGTAAAATTCTTGAAGTTTATCAATCAAGATATGACGAAATTGCTGAAACAATATCTCAAGAAATGGGCGCTCCTCTTTCTCTTTCTAAAGCAGCTCAAGCTGCTACAGGCCTAGGTCATTTTGCTCAAGCTATAGAGATTTTACAAGGTTTCAATTGGGAGGAGACTCGAGGAAAAACTGTTATTAGAAAAGAACCCATAGGAGTAGTAGGAATGATAACTCCATGGAATTGGCCTATAAATCAAATATCCTGCAAGGTTGCTCCTGCATTAGCTGCTGGATGTACTATGGTTCTAAAGCCTACAGAAATTGCTCCTTTAAACGCAATTTTATTTGCTGAAGTTCTTGATGAAGCAGGAGTGCCAGCTGGAGTCTTTAATCTCATTAATGGAGATGGCCCGACAGTTGGAGAAGCTATGTCTTGTCATCCAGAAATTGATATGATGTCTTTTACAGGTTCTACTAGAGCAGGAATCAGTGTTGCAAAAGGAGCAGCAGACACAGTCAAAAGAGTTTCCCAAGAGTTAGGAGGTAAGTCTCCAAATATCATTCTAGATGATGCAGATTTTGCTGCTTCAGTAACTGGCGGGGTAAATCACTGTTTCTTAAATAGTGGTCAATCTTGTAATGCACCAACTCGAATGTTAGTTCCAGAAGCTCGTCACGAAGAAGCAAAAGAATTAGCTAAAACTGCAGCTGAAAATACTAAAGTAGGTGATCCTTTCGGAGAAGATACATCTATAGGCCCAGTAGTCAGTGATACACAATTCAATAAAATTCAGGGTCTAATTGAGAAAGGAATTGCTGAAGGTGCTGAATTAGTCTCAGGAGGTACAGGTAAACCTGACGGGTTAAATTCAGGGTATTATGTTAGGCCAACTGTTTTTGCTAATGTTAATAATGATATGACCATAGCAAGAGAAGAAATATTCGGACCAGTACTTTCTATACTTCCTTACAAAAATGAACATGAAGCAATCAAGATAGCTAATGATACTGATTATGGCTTATATGGTTATGTTTCTGGAGAATTAGAGCACGCCAAGGAGGTAGCAAATAAGATAAGAAGTGGTAGTGTAGCTATAAATGGAGCTCAATCAGACATGGCTACTCCATTTGGTGGCTATAAGCAATCTGGAAATGGAAAAGAATGGGGCCCTTTTGGATTTGAGGAATTCTTAGAAACAAAAGCTGTCATTGGCTATACTAGTTAAATAAAAAACCGCTGTAAGGCGGTTTTTTTTAAGCTAAATTTAGTAAATCTTTATCCTCTAAATATCTCTTAAAATTATTTGCAAATAAATCTAATAACCTTTGAGAACCTTTTGGAGCCCATGCTGAGTCATGAGGGGTTATATAGCAATTATCTATCTTCCAAAGAGGGGATTCTTTGCTTAAAGGTTCAGGGTAAGTAACATCTATTGATGCAGCGGCTATTTGTCCTTTAATTAAAGCCTGGGCGAGGTCCTCCTCATTTACACTCTCTCCTCTTCCTACATTGATAAACATTGAACTTGGTTTCATTAACTTAAATTTATCTTTTGAAAAAATTTTATTGGTCTCAGGACTGTCTGGCAAACAATTTACAATAAAATCACTTAATTTCAGCATTTCGTTTATTTCAGAGGGGTCATATAATTTATCTAAATCAGCTGATTCTGTGTTTGTACGTTTGGTAGCGTAAACAGTCATTCTAAAAGCTTTTGCTAATCTCGCGATTTCCTTGCCTATACCCCCAAATCCAGTTATCCCAATAGTTAAATCTGTTAACTCGCCTGTCAAAAGAAGAGGCTTCCAAAGTAAATCATGTTGTTGCTTATTATGTTGATCTAAACCTTTAACCCACCTAAGCATTTGAGCAAAGACATAAGATGCTATAGGTATTGCATGCACTCCTCCTGCATAAGAAAAATTATTTGAATATTTAATTAATTTCTGAGCTACCTCGCTTTCTACACCTGCCCAACTTCCTTGTATAAAATCACAACCTTGCATTGAGGGTAAGAAATTTTTACTGTATTCAGGATTCCTAATACACTTTGCCATGACGTCATAAGATACAAAAGTAACTTGGGGCTTTCCTTCTCCTTGACTTAATAATCCATTAGAATCAATTAATAAGATTTCATGCTCAGAAAGCAGCTGATCAAAAAAAGATCCTGATTCATTGTAGATAAATTCACTAATACAAACTTTCATGATTTATTAAAGTTTACGTAACTTATATTTCATCACTTTACCAGATGCATTTAATGGCAAAGTTGAAACAAAAGTTATTTTTCTTGGAACTTTATAATTAGCCATATGAATTCTGCACCATTTTATTAAATCAACAGCTTCTAAGAAACATCCTTCTTTTAAAACTACAAATGCTTTTGCTACCTCTCCAAGCCTTTTATCTGGAATACCAATTATGGCAGATGATGAAATATCAGCATGAGATGCAAGGATATTCTCTATTTCAGCTGGATAAGTATTAAATCCTCCAACGATAAACATGTCCTTACTTCTATCTGTGATACTCAGATAACCTTGTGCATTAATAACGCCTATATCGCCTGTATGAAGCCAACCTTCCTCGTCTACTGTATCCATAGTTTGTTTTGGTTCTTCATAATACCCCTTCATAACGTTATAGCCCTTGACATAAATATCTCCAGGTTGGCCTAAAGGCGAAACTTTTCCTTCATTTGTGATACATTTAACCTCAACCCCATCAATTGGTACCCCTGATGTATTAGCTATTAATTCTGGAGTATCTCCAGGATTACACATACTTACTACCCCAGTGGATTCAGTTAATCCATAGGCAGTTAAGACTGTATCTATTTTCATTACTTCTCTCATATCATTGATCAACTGAATAGGTATTGTGGCAGCTCCTGTTACTGCTAATCTTAAAGATGAAATATCAAAAGACTTAAAATTCTCTGCATCCATAATGGACTGATAAAGAGAAGGAGGTCCTGGCATCACGCTAACTTTATCTTTTTCTATTCTTTCTAAAACAGATTGAGGATCAAAAACTTGATGGGGTAAAATGAGGGCACCACGCATTAAACAAGCAAGCCATCCAGCTTTATAGCCAAAAGTATGAAAAAAAGGATTAACAATGAGGTATCTGTCTTCTGAATTAAGGCCTACATGTCTACTCCAATTTTCAAAAACTTTAAGATTCTGCTTTTGAGTTACCATCACCCCTTTTGGACTGCCTGTAGTTCCTGAAGTGAAAATTATATCAGCAACCAAAGAACCATCATTCTCTAGATCTAGAGATTTATTTTTAGGAAGATTAAGTTGCTTAAATTCATTCCATGAATCTTTCCCAGACTCCTCATCTAGGAAAATTATATACTGAAGATCGGGCAGATTCTCATCTCTTATCATCAAAGAATAATCAACCCCTAGAAAATTATTCACCGTAAATAAAACCTTAGCTTTAGTCTTTTTCAGTATATAGCTTGCTTCAACACCTTTGAAACGAGTGTTTATAGGAACTAATATAGCCTTAACCATTTGAACCGCTATAGCTGCTATTATCCACTCAGTTCTATTTGGTGCCCAAATACAAATCCTATCGCCAGGTTCCACTTTTAAAGCCAAAAGTGATTCTGCTGACTTCTTACAAATTTCTTCAAGTTCAATATATGTTACAGAAACGTCGTTATCTTCTATAGCCTCTTTATTGCCATAAAATGATGATGCCAATGTGACAAGTTCCGGAAGGGATTGTGCCTCAAAAGGTTTCATGAGAGACACTTAGTATTTGACTTAAAATTGTCGTTTTGCCATATCAAGACCTGAAGGAACTTCTGAACGATCAAGATAAAATTGATTATACCATTTACGTAATCTATGAAGGGGCCCATCTCCTGAACACATCAAGGGATTCTCAACATAAACTTTGTTGTGCCATATATCTACATCTTGTCCAAATGCCAATAGGTTTGCATCTACATAAGCTTGGACAATTGCTAAATTCTCTTCTTCAGAGGCTTTGGGATCTTTTTTAACCATAACGCCAAATTGAATTAAGAAATTAGAATGATTAATTGGTAGATGGGAGACTAATAATCTACTTGTTGCTACCTCTGTTTTCATCATTGTGACCATATAAGCTGGACCTGTATATATGGCTTCAGACCAGAGTCCTCCGCCTAAGACCTCAGACTCCCCTGTCATAATTTGAGTATAATTAACTCCTTTAGCTTCATTTGAAAATTCAACTGCTGGACAACCATGGACTGGTCCAAAATGCCCTCTATCAGCCATATTATCAATGAGTTCTCTGCAATTATTTTTTATATGATATTGTTCCATTCCCCAATCAGACCAAGTGTCATCTTTACATTCTGCCAAGGGTGATATCTGATAATCAGGAGATTTTTTTTCATGATCATACCAAGTAAATATAAGTTTATTCTCTTCACAGGTAGGTAATTCTATTCCATCTAATTCAGAAATTATCTTATGTTCGGTCCGTAGAATATTTATATGTGAGCCAAAACATGGAATAGATTTAGGTTCATTTAGAAGAAAATCCCTAGCATGGCCTATCACATACCAACCCCTTGCATATCTTAAAGGTAAAGAATTCATCTTCGTATTCATTCTAAATTTCTAGTAGACTTGCTTCATTAATAGGACTTTTTCCGTCCTTATCATACCAAATATAAACAAAACCACTATCTTCTTTGCTCGCCCAGCTTTTTGCTTCTGCATCATTCGGAATATCTTTAGAATATGGTATTTCATTACATTTTCCATCTTCTCCCCATCTCCAACCATGAAACGGACAAGTCACTCCCTTTTCTGATAATTTGCCACAAGATAGATCTGCCCCCATATGTAAACAATAAGCATCTAAAGCTACTATCTTGTTAGATGAAGATCTCCAAATTACTAATTTTGATGGGAAATTTTCAATTGAAAAAAGATTGCCTTCATAAAAATTTTTTGATGAACCAACTTTGTACCATCCAGATTCATAATTTGAAGCATCTTCTTTCATCTGTGAAGGAAGAGAATCGACTAAATCTAATTTTTTTAAGTCAAGAGGCATCTTTTTGTTTTAATAAATCTAATGCAACGTCTACGATCATATCCTCTTGACCTCCGACCATTTTTCTTCTTCCTAGTTCTACAAGGATTTCTCTGGCATCTAATCCATAATTTTCTGCCGCAGTCTCAGCATGACGTAGAAAACTTGAATAAACTCCTGCATATCCTAAAGATAGAGTTTCTCTATCGACTCTTACAGGTCTATCTTGTAAAGGTCTAACTAGATTTTCGGCAGCATCCATAAGAGCATACAAGTCACAACCATGTTGCCAACCCATTCTGTCAATAGCTGCTATAAAGACCTCTAAAGGAGCATTACCAGCTCCAGCTCCCATTCCTGCCAAAGAGGCATCAACACGCTTTGCTCCATTCTCCACTGCAATCATAGAGTTAGCCACACCTAAAGATAAGTTATGATGGGCATGCATTCCTAAAGCAGTATCGGATGAAAGAACCTCTTTAAATGCAATGAATCTAGATTCAACATCTTTCATATTTAATGCGCCACCTGAATCAACAACATAAACTGTTTGTGCTCCATAGTCTTCCATCATTTTAGCTTGCTGAGCTAATTCATCTGGGCCAATCATGTGAGACATCATAAGAAAACCCACCGTATCTAGCCCTATTTTCCTAGCATATTCAATGTGCTGTTTGGACACATCTGCCTCGGTGCAATGAGTTGCCACTCTTACAGTATGCACTCCAACATCCTTAGCCCATTGTAAATTATCAACTGTAGCAATCCCGGGCAAAATTAAAGTAGTCAATTTAGCTCTCTTTACCGTATTAGCGACAGCTACTATCCATTCTTCGTCTGTATGAGCTCCAAAACCATAATTAAAACTAGACCCTGATAAGCCATCTCCATGAGCTATCTCTATTGCATCTACCCCAGCCTCATCTAAGGCCCTTGCTATTTCACAACATTGCTCAATACTATAAGAATGCTTAATGGCATGCATACCATCTCTTAGAGTCACATCTTGTATATAAATCTTGTCTTTAATCGGGTCCATTTCTGTTAATTTAACTTTAACGCAGAAATTTTCTCTGCTGTACCCAATGCAGCTGAAGTCATAATATCAAGATTTCCTGCATATTCAGGTAAATAGTGTCCCGCTCCGGTCACCTCCAAAAATACTGAACTCTTAATGCCCTCAAATTGACCATAACCAGGAATCTTACAGGGATTATTTGATCCAAATCTTTCAAATTGAATTTCTTGTTTTAATTTATATCCGGGAACATATTCTTGAACCTTCATCACCATGGACTTAACTGAATCTATAATTAAGTCTTCGTCAGTTATATCGGAGAGGCAAAAAACAGTGTTTCTCATTAGCATTGGCGGCTCAGCAGGGTTTAAAATAATAATAGCTTTCCCTTTCCTAGCTCCGCCTACTGTTTCAATGCCTTTAGCAGTAGTTTGGGTAAATTCGTCAATATTAGCTCTAGTTCCTGGTCCAGCGGACCTAGAAGAAACAGAGGATACAATCTCAGCATATCTAACGGTAGATATTTCATTAATAGCTGAAACAATGGGTATTGTGGCTTGGCCGCCACAGGTAACTAAATTGACATTTGGTTCATTTAGGTGCTCTTCCATATTAACAACAGGCACTGTATAAGGGCCAATAGCTGCTGGAGTTAAATCTATAAGTTGTTTACCATCTTTTCTCAAAACCTGATCATGTTCTGCATGAGAAGAAGCTGAAGTTGCGTCAAATACCATTTTTACATCTTCATATGATTCCAATTCAATAAAACCAGAAATTCCTTTTGAAGTTGTTTGTACGCCTCTATCTCTAGCTATTTTGAGACCTTCTGAATTTGGATCAATACCTACGACAGAAACTAACTCGAGGGAGTTAGAAGTATCTAAGATTTTAAACATAAGATCTGTACCTATGTTACCCGAACCTATAATAGCTACTTTTGTTTTCATATAAGAAACTATCTAAGCAGAAAAGCTAAAACCGTACTCTCAAATTCGTCCTTTTTTTCTATCATTGCCCAATGACCACAATTTGGGAGAATATGAGATTCACAATTTGGTATCAATCTCATTGGAATCAATATTTGATCCAGAGGAGTTACTCTATCATCCCTTCCACAAATTAATAATGTTGGTGCCTGAATTGAAGAAAGGTGAGCAATTCTATTGGCAGCTTCAGGTCCTCTAAAATTTTCTGCCATAGCATCCAAGCTAGATTTAGCATATATTTTCTTTGAAGTTTCGAGCTGAATTGGATCTATTGCTTGATTATATCTAGACTCTATTAATTCATCTGTCACAAGATCTTTATCAAAAACCATTGATTCTAGCCACTGCTTAATTCTTGGTTTTGAAGGTTCTTCAACAAACGCAGAGAGTAAATTTATTCCCTCTCCAGGAAAGGGAGAAAAAACATTCATCCCTAAACCTCCAATAGATACAAAACTTTTAACTCTACCTCCATTGTTTGCAGCTATTAAAGCTCCAAGCATACCCCCTAGAGAATTACCTATAATATGGGCACTTTCTATATTCATCTTATCTAGAAAACTAATAATACTTCCAACAGAGGATCCTATAGGGTCTCCTTCTATTGGATCGCTTTTACCGTATCCAGGTAAATCAATGACTATACATCTAAAATGATTAGAAAAAGTTGGTAAATTATCTTCAAAATTAGCTAATCCCGACACCCCTGGACCAGAACCATGAATAAACAAAATAGGATCGCCTTCTCCAGTTTCTACATAATGCATCTTACCGTAATCAAGTTCTAGAAATTCACTTGTTAAGTTATTCATAATTAAAAATCATAGTTATATTTTAGTTAGATTCAACCTTATCATTAATCGAGACATGTTTATCATAAACAATTTCTGATGCAGGTATTTTATTAGACAAGAATCGATCAAGGAGTTGGTTTTGTTCTTTTAAAGCTATTTCTAAATTCTTTTCTTTAACTACGTCAAATCCCCTTATTAATTCAGGGATTGAGGCTATTTCTATGGCTAAAGAATAATTATCCTTATTGAGTTTACTCATAAGAAGATCCAATGTTTTTTCATAATCCGAAATTATTTTTCTTTCTAATTTCCTATGTTGAGAGATTCCCATAAAGTCGAAAGGAGTTCCTCTCAAAAACTTAAAAAGTTTAAGTACTTTAAACAAATAATAAGTAGAAGCTGGTAACTGTCTCTTAGGGTACCTGCCAGTTTTAGGATCTTTTCCACCAAAAATTGGGGGAGCTAGACTATATTCCAGTTTAAAATCTCCTTCAAACTGATCTTCTATAGTTTTACGAAATGTCTCACTAGTATGAAGTCTTGCAACTTCATATTCATCTTTATAAGCTAAAACTTTAAAATAATACTTAGCCGCAGCGATAGATAAATCTTCCTTTCCCTTAGAAAATCTTTGCTCCGTTGCATGTACTTTTCTTACAAATTCTTCATAACGATTTGCGTATTTAGAATCTTGATATTCTGTCAGAAAGTCTTTTCGAATTTCAATTAAATCATTTAAATTTGGTAATTTATCTTCTTCAATTTCATTATTTCCAGAGGAAGCCTTTTCTTTAACTAGTTCTATGTTAACGGCAGCTAATCTCCCCCAAGATAAGCTATCCTTATTCATCTCAATTGCAATACCATTAAGTTCAATGGCTTTTTCTATAGCGGGTAATGAGATGGGCATCAAACCTTTTTGCAAAGCATAACCAATCAAAAATAGATTAGCTGAAATTGCATTTCCCATTAATGAAGAAGCTAATTTTGTTGCGTCAACAAAATCTAATAGCTTATTATTAGATACGTCCTTTAAGGATTTCTTCATTCTTGCTGCAGATAAATCTAGATTAGGATCGCTTGCAAAAGCACTAGTAGGTGCAACATGACTATTCACCATAATATTTGTAGTTAATGGATTTATCTTTGATATTGATTCCAATCCTGTAGTAACTACTATATCGCATCCTAGAATAAGGTCAGCTGAACCAGAAGCGATACGAGTTGCATGAATGTCTTCAGGATCTTTAGATACCCTCAGGTGACTAGTTACTGGACCATTTCTTTGAGCAAGACCTGCTACATCTAAAGTAGAAGCCCCTTTTCCTTCAAGATGAGCTGCAGTACCTAGAAGAGCTCCCAAAGTTATTACGCCCGATCCGCCAATACCTGTAATCAGAATATTATATGGCTTCAAAGGGTTTACGACTTCAGGAACAGGAATACCTTGAACATAGTCACTTATATTAAAATTTTCATCGCTAGTAGAAGATTCTTCTCCTTTCTTACGAAGATTACCTCCAATTACAGTAATAAAACTTGGGCAATATCCTTTCTTACAAGAAAAATCTTTATTACAAGAGGATTGATTAATACGTCTCTTTCTTCCAAATTCAGTTTCTAACGGCTCTATGGCTATGCAGTTAGATTGAACGCTACAATCCCCGCAACCCTCGCAAACTAGAGGATTAATAAATATCTTTTTATCAGGCTCTTCTGCTAGGCCTCTCTTTCTTCTTCTTCTTAGCTCAGTAGCACAGTATTGATCATAAATTATGACTGAAACTCCGGGAATTAATTTGAGTTCATTTTGAATTGAATCCATTTCGTCTCGATGATGGATAGTTACACCTGGAGCAAAGAAGCTATTGCTTGGGTATTTATCTGGATAATCTGATACGACTACAACTTTATTAGCTCCCTCAGCATGGACCTGCCAACTCAATTTATCAACACGAACTTTACCGGTTATTTCCTGCCCGCCTGTCATTGCTATAGCATCATTTACAAGTATCTTATAAGTAATATTTGCTCCAGAAGCTACTGCAGATCTAACTGCTAGAGTTCCTGAATGATAGTAGGTTCCATCTCCCAAGTTTTGAAATAAGTGTTCTGTGTCAGTGAATGGCGCTATGCCAGTCCACATAACACCTTCTCCTCCCATTTGACTTAAAGTTTGCGTATTTCTTTCTGGCATAAACGTAGCCATACCATGACAACCTATTCCTCCAAAAGCTATACTTCCATCTGGAACTTTAGTAGAAGTGTTATGAGGGCATCCAGCACAAAAACTAGGCAGTCTAAATAAATGAGAATTACCTGAACTTTTTAAAGAATCCATAAGGGAGACTATTTCTGAAATCTTTGTTTCAATTGACAGATCTTTTCCTAAATTAAGTAACCTTTGACCTATAACTAACGCAACGGAATTTGGAGAAAGTTCTCCTTCGCTTGAAATTAAAGGAACGCCATACTCATCATTCTTACCCACTAATCGCGGTCTATTACTATTGTTAAAAAGTATTTTAGCTATCTGGTCTTCTATTATTGACCTTTTCTCTTCTATAACGAGCACCTCTTCATGTCCCTCTATGAATGAACTAATTTTTTTTGGCTCTAAAGGCCATACCATCCCTACCTTATAAAGAGAAATACCTTTTTCTTGGGCAAGTTGCTCATCAAGGCCCAGTTCTTCTAAAGCTTGTCTTACATCTAAATAAGCCTTGCCAGTTGTGACTATTGCTAACCTTTTCTTTTTAGAAAAAATAACTTTATCTATATTATTATTACGCACAAATGCTTGTGCTGCTGGTAATCTAACTTGAAAAAGGCGAGGTTCAGATGCTGCGGGCATAAAACCCCACTGAATATGAATATTTTCTTCTGGTAATTTATGATCTTGAGGGATTATGATCTTAAATCTTTTTTGATCTACATCTACCGAAGCAGCACTTTCTACAGTATCAGTTATACATTTCATTCCAACCCAGCATCCTGCATACCTAGACATTGCCCAACCCAAAATACCAAAATCTAAGTAATCTTGAACTGTAGCTGGATTTAGGACAGGCATCCCAAAATGAATAAATGCGTGATCACTTTGATGAGCTGTTGTTGATGACTTTGCCCCATGATCATCTCCAGCTAAAGCAAGAACACCCCCGAATTTAGAAGATCCTGCATAATTAGCATGCTTAAGAGCATCTCCTGATCTATCAACCCCTGGACCTTTACCATACCAAATCCCAAACACACCATCATATTTTGGATTCTCTACAAGATTGCTTTGTTGAGACCCATGAACGGCGGTAGCTGCTAAATCTTCATTTATTCCTGGCTGAAAAACAATGTGATTTTCTTTCAATAAATCACTAACACTATTTAATGCATGATCATAACCACCCAAAGGAGAGCCGGTATAACCTGAGATATAGCCTGCAGTATTCAAATTATTTGATAAATCAATTTGACGTTGCATCAAAGGTAGTCTAACTAAGGCTTGCGTTCCAGTTAGGAATACTCTTCCTTCATTTAGTAGAAAACGATCTTCAAGTTTATAATGTTTATTTATCTCATTCATAAATTATCATCTTGCATTAACTCTACCAGATTACCATCGGGATCCTCTATTATAGCAACGGTTACTCCCTCTCTAATCTCTCTTGGTGCAGTCTGCACAGTATGATTATTATTAGTACAGTTTTCTACTATTTCTAATAAATTTTTTATATTAAGAGTGCAATACCTATAACCTGAGGATATAGTAAAATCTCCCTTTGGACTTTCATTCTTAGGAGAGTTTTCTAATACAAGAATTTTAATTTGGCTCAATCCACATTTAAATTTATTCACCACACCTAAACTAGGAAATGGAACTTCTCCAACCTTTTCAAAACCTAAAACCTGAGAATAAAAACTCAACATAGGCATTTCATTATGTGTCACTAATCCGATATCTAAAGCCTCTTTACTTAATTCTACTTTCATATTTAACCTCTAAGATTCTTTTTCTAAATCAGCGCTTACTTCTTCAACTGATTCCATAATTCCATGATGACCCCAAGTATCACCTTCAACAAACTGATTCGGAGTCCATTTATTATCATCAATTATCTTTATTACCTCGGTTCCTATTTCTACATCCCAACCATTTGGACTTTTCATATAAAAACTAAAAGCTCCATCATTAATATGACGTCCTATGCTAGCCGATATAGCTATGCCTGAAGCCACTGCCCTATCATAAGTGATGCCAACTTGGTCTATAGATTCAACCTCAAACATTAAATGATGCATGCCATTCACATCGCCATACCTAGCTAAAGCAACACTGTGATGTCTTGGATTACACCTCATAAACCAAGCTCCATTTCCTCCCATATAACTAATATAATCAGTTAATTTAAATCCAAATATTTTGGTATAAAAATCGTAAGTACCAATTCGATCAGCTGCATACATCATGACATGTCCAAAGCCCAACCTTCCAGCAATAAACTGCTGATTAGGCACAGGTGAAGTAAAGTTATAATCTATTGTAGGTTCAAAAAAAATCTCTACTAGATTACCAGATGGATCTTTGCACTTTGCCAGACCTGTAACACCTCTCAGATTAGCCTCTTCTTCTGTTCCTAACTCTACTGATATTTTGTGCCTCTTTAAATCTTCAATTGCTTCTATAAGTTTAGTCTCACTTTCAACCTCGAAACCCATGTATAAAATTCCTTCATTATCTTGATTTGGATGAATTCCTAATCTCCATTGATGATCATCCATCTTCAAATAAACGGAACCATCATCTGCAATTCCTTTTCCACCACTTGCAATCTTAAAGTCTGGATCCATGCCTCCAGGCATGCCCCAACTCTCACCTGGCACGGCTCTTGCGGGCATCATCCCAAGAATCTCAGTGCCAAATTTTAACCATGCTAGAGGGTCTTTTGATCCTATTCCTATATAACCTAAAGATTTGATTTCCATTTATTTCTCCTAGTTAACTTAAGTTAGTAAGTTTGTTAATTAGTTCTCTTTCATTTTTGATAGCATTATCAATGGAAGCTTTATACCCAAAGTTTAGTGATTCTTTAGCAAAAGAGAGTGCCGTTAAAGAACTTTTATCTATTTTATCTGCAATCTCAATTAAATCTTCTATTAGACCTTCTTCAGATGATAACTTGTTTATAAGTCCTAAAGAATAGGCTTCATTTGCATCAATTTTAGCTCCAGTGAAGACAAGCTCTTTGGCCTTAGCTAAACCAAGAATATTTGTTAAGAAATGACTACTACCAAGACCTGGAAGGATACCCAACTGCGTAAAAGGAAAGCTAAAACTAGCTTTGTTAGAAGCTATTCTAAAATCAAAAGGTAAAACCATTGTTACTCCAATACCAACTGCTAAACCATTGATAGCAGCTATCAAGACCTTCGAGGAATCTGCAAGCTCCTTAGCAAACTCTGCAATGAATTCATCTTCTCCAAGTTTAATACCTTTTTCACTTACCTTTTCATTAACTAAATAATCTTTGTCTGCACCCGCACAAAACCCTCTTCCGTTGCCTGTTATTGCAATGGATTTAATATTAGGGTCTAAAATAGATTTACGATAAGCATCTATAATTTCATCCCCCATGTCAGGAGTATAAGCATTTAGTTTCTCAGGTTTATTTAATGTAATAATTGCTAAACTTCTTACTGTGGTATATGAGATTTCTTTGTACATAATTAACGAAGTTACTTAACAGATTTCCAGTTAGGTTTTCTTTTCTCAATAAAAGCCTTCCCTCCTTCTTCAAAGTCTGGATGCAAATTCTGTTCTGAAATTAAATCCCATGCTCTATTTAGAGCTTCTGACATCCCCATCTCTTTAGAATTCCATATTGCTTTCTTTGTTTTCTCTAAAGCAGATGGAGAGTTTCCTTTAATCATATCAGCTATTTCAAAAGCTCTATCCATCAATAGCCCCTGATCTACAACTTCCCCAACCAGACCTATTGCAAGAGCTTTTTCTGCATTCATTCTTTCGTTGCCTCCTACCAAAGACATTCTGAGAACTGACTCTAAAGGTACTTTTCTGCTTAGACCTACTGGCTCTAGTCCCGCCACCAAACCTACCTTCACATGAGTATCAAAAAACGTGGAGTTACTAGAGCATAATATAATATCGCTATCAGCAATAAAATGAAGTCCCCCCCCGCAAGTCATTCCATTAACCGCACATATAACTGGTTTCCAAATATCATTTTGCAAAGAAGTCCATTTTATGGAATCTAAGCTTGCCTTTCCATGCTCATCATCCATAGTTGGAAGATCTGCTAAATCAGCACCGGTACAAAAAGATTTTTCTCCTGATCCGGTTATAATTGCTACCACTGCATCAGAATCATTATCAAACTTATGCCATACTTTTGGTAATTCCTGAGACATAACGCTATTAACTGCATTATATTGCTGAGGTCTAGACAGAGTAATTAAAGCCACGTTATCTTTAACTTGATACTGAATTGTTTTTAAGTCCATATGATCCCCGTAAGTGTTAATTAATTCATTCGGGCGGTTTAATGCCCGCATGGAAAGGATAAGGCTTGGAAAGCATACCCAAATTCCCAAATTCTGGTAATAATTCTCTCAATAGACTTTCTTCTATATCTTCTACAGACCAACCTTCCTCCTTCATAAGAGTTTTCCCATAATGCGGTTGTATCATTAAAGCTAACCTTTGTCCTCCACATCCAAATATTTGTCCGCTAACTGCGAAAGCTTTGTCACTCGAAAGAAATGCAACTAAAGGACCATTTAAAGTTGGATCTATATAGGAATAATCACCATCAGCATTTGCACTTTTACTAAAAGTATCAGACATTCTTGTTGTCCCTAAAGGACCTATCGCATTTACTCTTATTCCATATTTAGCTAATTCTATAGCCCATGTATAAGTCATAGAAGCAATTGCACCTTTTGCTGCAGAGTAATTTGTTTGCCCAAAATTACCAAAATGTGCACCCGACGTTGTATTTACTATAGATCCTCCTTTGCCGTGATTCTTCATTATGATAGAAGCTGCTTGAGAGCACCAAAAAGTTCCTTTTACATGAATATTCCAAACTGAATCAAAATCTTCATCACTCATCTTTAGAAAAGTCTTATCTCTCAAGATTCCAGCATTATTTACCAAAACATCAAGGGACTTGAAGTGGGAAACACATTCATTAATTAAACTCTCTGCACCTTTTCTTGAAGAGATGTCCTGTGCACTTGTTTTAGCTATACCTCCTAAATCATTTATCTCCTCAGCAACTTTCTTTGCTTCTTCTAAATCTATATCATTTATTAATACTGAAGCACCTGACTTAGCTAGGTGTAAACAGTGACCTCTTCCTATTCCCCTTCCTCCTCCCGTAACTATCGCTATTTTTTTATCTAGTAAATTCATGCTAAATCGCTTAATTAAATCCCCATTAATCTAATAAAATATTTGAAATTCTTTCTTCAAGGTATCGCCTATCCCATAATGAATTCTGAAGATGTTTAGCCCTTCTAAAAAATAATTGAGGATCTGCTTCAGAAGTAAATCCAAGTCCGCCATAGATCTGAATTGTAGTAGCTGAAACATCTCTAAAAGTTTGACATGTTTGCATCTTAGCCATAGCCGATAATCTTTCTATATCCATATTTTCATCTTTAGCCCAAGCGGCCTGATAACAGAGTAATTTATTAGCTTCTACCTCAACTAAGGCATCAGCTAAATAATGTGCTATTGATTGAAAACCTCCAAGAAGTTGACCAAAAAGCTCTCGTTCTTTAGAATATTCCACGGCCAGATGCAAAGCCTGCTCAGAGCCTCCACTTGCCTGAGCAGCCAGTAAGATAAGGCAATCATTCACAGTTGAATTCCATGCATCTATTAAAGCTTGGCCTTCAGCCAACATCATGGATTTATCAAGTTTTACTCTATCAAAATTTACTTCGTGCAAATTTTCTCCTGCATGATTAGGTTGATAATTTAAAGAAATACCTTCTAAGTTCGTATCTATCAAAAAGGCTGATAGGTTGCTATTGCTATTTTTACAAAGCAACACCATTTTATTAGCTGAACTTGCATAAGGAACCATTTGTTTTTTTCCAGTTATAAAAAAATAATCATCTTTTGACTGAACCTCCATATTTATTCCTTCTTTAGCAAAACTTGAACCCTTTTCTAGCCAAGCAACAGTCAAGATAGAGTCCCCAGTAGCGATTAATGGAAGTATTTCATCTTTTTGTAAATCATTTCCTAATTTAGAGACTAGGGTAGCTCCATGACAACAACTAATAAAATGAGGGGAAAAAGACAAGTTTCTTCCAAATTCTTCATAAACAATTAAAGATTCAAAAAGATTCATTCCTAGTCCTCCATGCTCTTCTTGAATATTCATTCCTGTTATTCCAAGATCTATTAACTGCTGCCAAAATGATTCAGAATAACCTGGCTCTTTTCCTTCTACAGATCTTATCTCTAGTAAATTAGAGAATTGAGCACACATCGCACTCACCGAATCTCTTAGTAAAACTTGGTCTTGGTTAAAGTCTAAATCCATTAGATTACTAGGCTTAGTTTATTTGCCTAATAAGCCTCTCAGTGCTTTTTCAACAAATTGATCTATGAAGGCAGGAGTGATCTTCGTTTTTGAGTAAAAAACTGAAGCTAAGAGAGGACCCACTACAACCATCTCAGCAATTTCTAAATTTGTGGCTTTAGGTAATTCTCCTCTCTGAATAGCCTTTTCTAGGACTGCCCTTGCAGGATAGTAACGCTGCTGAATCCATTCAGATAGTTCTTCTGAGAGTTCTTTATCATTGACCATTTCACCAGTTAAAATCTGAAGAACCGGTAGAACATTTGTTTTAGTAAACAAAAAAAGTAACTGAGATATTAAGTCTCTTAAATCCCCTTCCAAATTACCAGTATTTGGTATGATTAATTCTTCAAGAGTCTTAAAAGCATCTATAACTAAATATTTCTTCGATGACCAGCGTCTATATATTGTTGCTTTACTAACTTTCGCCTCTTGAGCTATTTTTGTAGTGCTTAAATTAGAATAACCGAACTCAGTCAAGTGATTGAGAGTAATGTTTATAATAACTTCATCTCTTGTTATGTCACGAGGCCTTCCAAGCTTACCTCTGGATTTTGGCTCTTCTTTTGTTATTCCTTTACTCATGATATTGTGCTTAATTTAATGCCTCCAATATTCAAAATTAGAGAAAGATCTGCTTAACTCTAGGATATATTGAAATTATAATACGAAACTTTGAGTATCGCAATTATATAGTATATGTTGTATGATTATTATACAAAATATAACTTAAGGTGTCTTTATGGTCAGTGCGGATGAATTTATTGTTTTGCAGGACAGAATTGAGATTCAAGAGACCTCAATAGCTTATACTTTTGCTTTAGATTCAAGGAACTGGGAACTTCTTAAAAATATCTTTACGGAAGATGCCACAGCAATATATGGAAGTGATGAAATTGGCTTAAAAATTTCATGTTCTTCTCGACAAGAAATTATAGAAATGTGTCAAAATAGTCTAAATGGTTGCGGTCCTACTCAGCATCTTTTTAGTAATTTTAGAATTAATTTGAATGGAAATATTGCTTCTTCTGTATGCTACGCACAAATTGGACATGTTGGAAAAGAACCCAACCAAAATGAATACTGGGAAATATGGGCAGAGTATCATGATAACTGGACAAAAATAGATAAGGGATGGAGAATAAACGATAGAAAAATGATAGTTACTCAAGAGTTTGGTGACAGAGAGAAAGTACTAGGTCCTTAAGTTACTTAACTAATTTTATTTTAACTCTATAAAATGAACTTTAATTTTAATCAAGACGAACAAAACTTTATTTCCGAAGTGAAAGAATTTATTTCTAAGGAAAAAAAGAAACCCAATGCCCACATAGTTTTTGCTCCTAATAGAGAGGCGGATGCTGTAACAAAAGTTGATAGCCCTGAAAGAAGAGCCTTTATGAAAACATTATCTAAAAAAGGATATTTAGGGATGTCATGGCCAAAAAAATATGGTGGGCAAGAAAAACCTGAAATATATGATTATTTACTAGGAGAAGAATTGGCTTCGGAAGGAGCCCCTACACCTGGTAAAGGAGTTGGTTCTATAGGTCAAACAATAATTAGGCAGTGTTCTGAAAAATTAAAAGATGAATTCTTGCCTAAAATACTGAATGCTGAGATAGAGTTTGCCCTTGGTTACAGTGAACCAAGTGCAGGTTCAGACTTAGCCTCTCTAAAACTAAAAGCTGAAAGAAAAGACAATGGATGGTTATTGAATGGTCAAAAAATCTGGACTTCATCTGCCCATTTTGCTGAGTGGTTGTGGTTAGCAGCCAGAACTGATACATCCCATAAGCATAAAGGAATAAGCGTATTCTTAGTCCCTATGGATGATCCTGGAATAACAGTTCATCCCATTAAAACTGTAGGAGAACATAAAACAAATACAGTATTCTTAGAAGATGTTTGGGTTTCTGATGATTATGTAGTTGGTGAAATCAATAAAGGGTGGACGTATATTTGTGAAGCGCTCAATTATGAAAGATTTACTTTTTATACAGTAGGTCCTTTGGAGAGGAAATTAGAACTCCTTATTAATCTGATAAAAGAGAATAAAAGAGATCAAATATTTCTCAAAGAATACCCGGACATTAGACAAAATATTGCGTCTTTAGCTACTGACGTAGAAAGAGCCAAAATGTTACAGAGAAAAGTACTTTGCGAAGCCTTAAAGGAAGAAGTGCCAACTTCAGAAGCTGCTATGTTTAAATTATTTAGTACTGAACTTCATCAAAAAATAGCAAATCTAGCTATGGATATTTTGAGTTGGGAAGGACTTTTCCATAAAGATGGAAAAGATGCAATTGAAGATGGTAAATGGGAATGGTCATATAGAGGCACCTTAGTAGACACAATAGGAGCTGGAGCTTCTGAGATTCAGAAAAATACGATAGCAAAAAAAGCTTTGAATTTACCTCTTAAATAAATGCATTCAATACCTGAGAAAGTAAAAAACTGGATAGGAAAAGTAGTAGTAACTGAAACAGAAGTCATAACAGTTGAAAGAGGTTTATGGCAAAATTATTGCGCTGCTATAGAGGATGGTAACGATCTTTATTGGAACTCTGAAGTTGCGCTAGAATATACAGATGGACTTATCTCACCTCCGGGGATGCTACCTTCATGGTCTGCCAGCAATGAATGGGAGCCAAACCAAAAAGACAGAAATAGACCAATGGAACTTCATTTTTTACTCAAAGAAGCATTAAATCTTGAATTAGGAATAGTTGCTGGTATTAAGTTTAAATACTTCGAGCCTGTAAGATCTGGAGATAAAATAACTTCGGAGCAAAAACTTATGTCTGTGAGTGAACTAATGGAAACAAAATTGGGTCTAGGTAGAAAATGGAATATAGACGTAATATACACAAATCAAAACAAAGACTTGGTAGGCCTTCAATCAGTTAGAATGATGGCTTACACAAAAAATAAATGAATATAAATGAAATAGAAGTGGGGTATAAACTTCCAGTATTCACTTCTAAAACTTCAGTAAAATCTATCCAAATGGGTGCTATTACTAGTAGAGACTGGCAACCATTACATAGAGATCAGACTTGGTCTAAAGAAGTAGGAAAATTACCAGATATTATAATGAATAACTATACTTATTCTGGCTGGTTAAGTAGATATATAACTGACTGGGCTGGTCCTAGCAGTAGGATAGGTGAGTTAGATTTTAAAATGATCACTCCTATCATTCCTAATGACCTAATGGTGTTTCAAGGTGAGATAACCAAGATATCTAAATGTAATAAAAATATAACTTGGTTCTTTATAGATATTTCAATATTAGTGCAAGATAACAAGGTAACTGATTCAAGTGCAAAAGTTGCCATTCCACATAATAATAATCCTGTAAATAGTCCTTGGAAACTTAAAAAAGAAGACTGGAATCCTTAAGGTCTAGGATGGATCAAATTCTATAGGCACATGCCTATACCCTTGCAAAAACTCACTAAAGGTCCTCTCAACTTCTTCTTCTATTAATTTAAATTTAGGAATAGCAGATAGAATCTCTTCAATAATAACTCTTCCTTCAAGCTTAGCTAGATGTTGACCGAGGCATTTATGTGGACCATGACCAAAATTGACACTCCTCTTGGGTATTGGTCTAGTTACGTCGAATTTATCAGGATTATCAAATTCCCTTTCATCCCTGCCAGCTGATTGATAAAGATAGATCACGGAATCTCCTTTTTTCATTTCTTTTCCATGTAACTCGATATCCTTATTTAATTTTCTACCTAAAATATTAGTTGGGTGATCATATCTTACGCACTCTTCAAAAGCATTAGGAATTAATGAGAAATCATTTCTTAATATTTCAAGTTGATTTGGGTCCTGATTAAGATAATAAAATAAATTAGCTATGTTATAAGGTACTGTATCTGCTCCAGTTATTATTAACATACTGGTGTTACCCATAATTTGTTCATCACTCATCCATAGATCTTCTCTGACTTGCTTATTTATCCATGCATTGATATGACTTGGAGAAGGCGGCGTATCCTCCCTCCATTCTGCAGCCAATTGCAACATTAACCCCATACACTGACCAAAAGCTTCCTGCCCTCTAGGAGTAACTCCCATAATTTCAGGGTCTCTTTCGTAAAATATATCAATTAATTCTCGCGCCTGGAGAGCGGTCTTTCTTTCCAGTCCAATCATATCTGTGATGCTAAATAAGGCTACTTTCCTTGCAATCTCATGAATATCCAGTTTTCCTAATTTCAATGATGCTTTTAACTCTTCTTGAGTCAATACACGAATCTTATCTTCTAATTCAGCAATAGATGATTGTGTATATCTATCAGCAATAGTGTTTCTATAATCTCGGTGATCGGCGCCATCATTTGAAGGTATTGATACACTCCCAGGTCCCGAGTCTTCTCCTAATAACAATGGTGGCGGTGAAGTACCTTCTACGGACGTATAATCTTTATATGAGCCTAGATGAGCATTCCAAATATCTTCAAAACGACTTAAGGCCCAAGTGCCCCCAAAGTCATCCATGCGATGTACAGGGTCTTCATCTCTCATTAACTTATAAATTGTCCATGGATCATTCCAGAATTCCTTCGAGTAGGGGTTATAGTTAATTTTCATATGAATTAAGTTATAAGTGTCCAATAAGGTAAGGCAACATCATCCGCCATTTTTTCGAAACTAACTTTTACCTCATCATTTATATCAAATTTTACCTCTTCTAAGCTCTTGATGTCGCCATGTTCTTTTGTTTTTAATCTACCTATCATTCTTATTGATGGATACTCTTTTAGAGCAACTAATGCGACTATATAGGGACTAAGCTCTTCAAAAGCTGGTAATAATGGCGGTCTAGGAACCACAAAAGAATATATTGTACCTTCTCCAGAACACTTTTTCCAAACCGAAGAAAGAGAATTACAATAAGGGCACATTGGCCTAGGTGGGAACCTAGGCTCATCACAAGATGAGCAATGTTGAACTACTAATTTTGATTCTAATGTTGATTTCCAAAAGATTTCATCATGAACATCATCAGTACCTGGCAAAGGAATATTTTTAATCATGACTAATCTCCTTTCAAAAGAATTGCCGCATTAGGTGTTGCATCACATGTTGTGACCAAAGAAAGCTTAGCATCTTTTACCTGTGAAGTAGACGTGCCTCTTATCTGACGTACACCTTCAACCACTAGATTCATCCCATGCAAATATACTTCAGACATACCCCCTCCTGATGTGTTTACTGGAAGCAAACCATCTAAATCTATTCCACCTTCAGAAATTATTCCTAATGCCTCACCCTGTCCACAAAACTGATATGCCTCCAGTGAAAAGGGGATCATAGGAGAAAAAGCATCGTAAAATTGAGCAACATCAATATCGTTAACTGAATAATCTGACTGTCTGTAAAGATTTTTAGCTGTAGTATAAGAAGAGCTTATCAAAGGGTTAGAGCCATGGTAATCTGTCATAAGTTGATGCTGGTCAGACATTCCCTGTGAATAAGAGTGAATATAAGCAGGCTTTTGTTTTAATTTATTGGCTCTTTGTTCTGAGACTATGACGACCGCTATAGCACCATCACTTTCTAAACAATTATCAAACAAACATAAAGGATCTGAAATCATTCTTGCTTCCATATAATCATCAAACGAAAGTTCTTTATCATGCATCAAGGCTTTTTCATTATTGTTGGCATATTTTCTCAATGAAAGAGCTATATGAGCCATGTCTTCTCTGCTATAAGAGTATTCATGTAAATACCTTCTCATAAGCATAGAACTTTCATCGGCAGGCCTAACAAGTCCAAAGGGTCTTGACCACTTCCAATGATCATACATTCTTTCTTCTGCATGTGACCACATTCTGCTGGAAGGATCTCCCCTTTTTCTTGACCTCCAGACTACACCTACTTCTGAAATTCCACTGGCAATAGACATTGCTACTTGACCTATAGCTGCACAACTAGCTCCTCCTCCATAAGGTGCTTCGCTCCAGTAATGCATTTCGCCAAAGCCTAAATTTCTAGCTATCTCAAAGCCTTCCGTTTCTTCAAAAGTGTAACTGCCTAAAGAATCCACTTCCCTGGGTTCAATACCCGCATCATCTAAAGCGCTCTTAATAGCTTTGCAAGCTAGAATTAACTCTGTATCTTTAGACTTCTTTTCAAATACTGTTTGTCCTATTCCAACAATAGCTGTCTTGTCTTTCATGAATTATTTTCTTGGCAACTTTAGCCTATTGGCTATATTATTTTTTTGGATTGCCGAAGAACCGCCTATAATTGGCATTGCTAACATGTCCCTTACATATCTTTCCATATCAAAATCACGAACATATCCGTAAGCTCCTAGAACCTTTTGACATGTAAGTACTATATCTAATGCTGTTTCTGTGACGAATAGTTTGGCCATAGACATTTGTACTGTGCCGTCTTCTTCCTGATCGGCTAACCATGCTCCTTGATAAGTCATTAGTTTACAGGCTTCTAGGTTAGTTTTTACTTCTGAAAGCATATGTCGTACTGATTGATTATGACAAATAGGTCTACCAAATTGAATTCTCTCTTGGGAGTATTGCCAAGCGTCTTCTACAGCTGCTCTAGCAATGCCTAAAGCCAAAGCTGCAACTTCAATCTTTTCAACCTCTAGACCTGAACTTATTATTTTACTCCAGCCATTATTCCAACCCTCCTCTCCACCAAATATATTTTCTTTAGGGACTCTGACATTATCAAAAGTTACATCACATGTTCCGCCTACCCCTTTTTGTCCTAAAGTTTTTTGTGGTTCTATGGTGATACCGTCTATCGATGGAGGGATAAGAATTATAGAAAGATTTTTATGTCTTTCTTCTTCGGGTCCTGTTCTTACAATTGTATAAATATAATCCGTTATCAATGCACCTGAACACCATCTTTTAGATCCGTTGATTACAACTTCATCACCTTCAATTTTTGCAGTAGTTCTCACACTTGCTACATCACCACCTACATCTGGTTCACTAATTCCGTAAGAAAAAAGTAATTCTCCAGAAGCTACTTTAGGTAATAAATCAGATTTCTGCTTTTTACTTCCTGATTCCACTATATTAAGTCCTGCATAACACGCACAAAAGATAAATCCAGAAGCCATACCTATGCTCCTAGTAGCTAACTCTTCTATAGTAGCTATAGTTGCCAACATATCTCTTCCATTGCCACCATACTCCTCTGGCACAGTTAAAGTGGTTACACCAAGATCAACAAGTTTTTTAAAAACATCTCTAGGGAAATAGTCATCTTGATCCCATTGATTAACCTTATCTCTAGGCATTTCTTTATCAATAAATTGTCTCAAAGTTGATCTAAGCATCACAACATGTTCTGGCTCTTTAAATTGCATTGTTACTCAATAGCTCCTAAGTTTGTGTGAAGAATAGTTCCGTTGACGACCGGATTTTGAGCACAAAAAAGAATTGCACTGGCTATCTCGCTCGGCTCTATTAATCTCTTTTCACTTGTGTCCTGAGCCATCCCTTCTAATGCCTCCTCGCTTCCACCTACATAATCTCTCAACATCTCAGTATTAGTAGAGCCAGGACAAACACAAGCTGAATGTATAAATTTACCATCTAAGTCTTTAGTGGTGCTTTTCATAAGACCTACCATTGCATGTTTTGAAGTTACATACGAACTCATCTGAGGAACTGCCTTAGTAGCAAGAGAAGACCCAACATATACTATAGAAGAACCCTTATTCATTAAAGGAATTAGCAAAGTATTTAAAATAACAGGTGAAATTAGATTTATTTCTAAAATATTCCTAAAAGAATTGGCTTCAATAGACTCTACATTATCTCCTGTCATTAAACAGGCATTATGGACTAAACTAATCTGATTCATGCCTTTGCAAGATGATAATAAATCTTCAGAGATCTCTTTTTCCCAGTTTTTTTGACTTAAATCTACCTTTATATTGTGAACTGAGTCTAAACTTGATTGGGATCTAGATAAATTAATTATTTTATAATCAGATTTATAAAATAATTTTGAAGTTGCAAGCCCTATCCCTCTACTTCCACCTGTTATAACTAACGCCTTATTCATAGAAAAAAAGAGAGGGCATTCTTAAATAATTTTAATTATTTCTGTATAAACTTAGGTTTTTCTTTTTTAGAAAAAGCTTCAAGTGCAATCTTATGATCTTCCATAAGTTGTGTGACATTTTCAAAGGCAGCAGATCTATCAATTATTGAATTCGCCATAACTTTCAACCCTGCGTTTATAGAAGTCTTAGTCCACCTTATAGCATACTTTGCCCCGTCTCTGAGTTGTTCAGCTAAAGCTTGAACAGAGTCATCAATCTCCTCTTCTGACACAACCTCAGTGATTAAACCCATATCACATGCTGCTTCTGCTTTTATTTGCTCTCCAGTTAATAAGTATTTTCTTGCTCTTGCATAGCCTATTAATTGAGGCCAAATTACACAACCTCCATCTCCTGCTACCAGACCAACATTAACGTGAGGATCTGCAAATTTAGAGCGAGGAGTTGCATAAATAAAATCACAAAATAGTGCTAGAGAACATCCTAAGCCTATTGCAGGTCCATTAACTTTAGCAATAATTGGTTTCTCCATATCGAGCATGGTATTTTGTATCTTTCTATCATGAGCAATTGTATAGGAGGTCGCTAGTGGGTCTCCATGTACCCTTAAAAGCCATTTTAAATCCCCTCCAGCGCAGAATGCTTTTCCTGCTCCTGTTAAGATAATAATATCAACTTCATCATCAAATTCTGCATCTATAAAGATGGTAGAGAAATCCATATGCATATCTTCGCTTACAGCATTCAAGTCATCTGGTCTATTAATCGTTATAGTTAAAATACCATCTTTTTTATCAATTTTTAAATCCTTATATTTTGAGTAATCCATAACTTATTCCTTGATTTTTGATGTAAGATTAAAAGTTCAATCTAAGAGAAACTCCATATTCTCTAGGTCTAGTATAGGCAGCTTCTGCATGGCCAAAAGAGGATATGTTAGAAGTTCCACCTTCTATAACTCTTTCATCACTAAGATTGGTTCCAAAAAGAGCTACTTCCCAATTTGATGAGGATTCATATGATATTCTGGCATTAACCATTTCATTTTCTTCTATTAACAATTGAGATGTATTCTGAATATCAGCAAAACTCTCGTCCTGATTACTATAATCTAATCTAAAAGTAGTCATACCATTTAACAGGGGTGCTGAATATATCAAGCTCAGGGCTGAAGTATTTTCAGGAGAATTTGCCTGCTGCGTATTTAAAGTAATTTCAGGCGAGGTACCAGGATATAAATTTGTAATCTCAAAATCAGTATTACCAAAAGAAGCCCTTAAGGAAAGATTTTCAGTAACTACTGCTTCAAGCTCTAATTCATAACCATCTATTTCTGCTTCAGCTGCATTACCTACTAGAAGTTCTAAGGTTCCTGTAGCTTCATTAAATCTATTTACAGAAAATTGAAGATCTTTGTAGTCACTTGAATAAAAAGCACCATTTACCCTCAATCTTCTATCAAATAATTCAGATTTAAAACCAATTTCTGTACTTTCAACATATTCTGGGCCAAAAGGAGCTGCAGTAAAGCCTCCTACAGGTCTTGGATTAAAGCCTCCACTCTTAAAACCTTCAGAAAAGGAAACATATGCCATTAAATCTTCAGTAACTTGATAATCAATCGCAAACATGGAAGTTGTTTCTTTCCAGCGTGCTACATTGGTTACCGCCTTAAGAATATAAGTTTTACTAGCTTCCTTATATTGATTTCCAAAAACAGTTTTCTCTTCGTCTGTAGTTCTTACTCCAGCAGTAAGATTTAACTTATCTGTTACAGCATAGGTAAGTTGAGAATAAAAAGCTGTGCTTTCAACATCCACCACATTTGTTACGTCAATTGCAATATCTAAGGCAACATTTATTGGATTTCCTTTACATCCAGGCGCTATCCAAGGGGGAGCGCAAGGAGTACCAGCTAACTGTCCAGGAAATGTCTCAAGAACTTGGTACATGCCAGGGCCTTGGAAGACATCATTATGATCATAGTAAGACTCATCAAAATAGAAAGCACCTGCTATCCAAGAAAGATTTCCATTTTGTCCACTAAACTGGAACTCTTGACTAGTTTGATCCTGATCTTGCTTATCAAAAGTTGAGGAGAAATTAACACCTGCTATATCACCATCACGACCAAATTGAGCTTCCATATCTCTTCTTGATGTTATAGATTTAAAAGTTGACCATCCTAAATCGCTTTCTATAGTGAGGTTCATGCCACTAACTTTTAGTTCGTTAGGAAAGGTTCCTGCATAAGTCTTATCTGGATCTCCAGTAATCATATCAGGTAATAGTAATTGACCAGTAGGAATCCCTACTAGACCTAGCCATAATCCACCCAAGCCTGCTCCAGCTCCAGGATTAAGATAAATTAGACCATTAACTGATTGATCATCCTTACGATCAGTATTGTCCATAGTAAAGTCTACAGAAGTATCATCTGTTGCTTGCCATGAAAAAGCGGCTCTAAATGAAGTTGAATCTTTTCCTCCTAAATCACTTGCTTTCTTCTTGGTAGCATAATTAATTGCCTCACCCCATGCTCCTCCATCTTGAATAGAAAGTGAAAATTGAGCTGAAAATCCTGGAGATAATGCCATATCATATGAACCCTTAATATCTCTTCGTGAATTGGTTCCCAAAGTTACATCAATATACCCAGCATCTTCTCCAGTTGGTTTTTTTGAGATTAAGTTTATTGCACCACCTATGGTATTCTTTCCAAAAAGAGTTCCTTGAGGTCCGCGGAGAATTTCTACTCTCTCTAAATCTACTAACTCCATAGCTGCTCCCACTGCCCTTCCAAAGTAAACTCCATCTAAATATATGCCAACAGCAGGATCTAAATGCGGAAGAAATTCCGTTTGACCTAAACCTCTTATATTAATTGCTGCACTATAATTACCAGCTCCAGCAAAACCATTTGTTCCAATGCTAACATTAGGAGCAAAGCCACTTAAATCAACTAAATTAGTTAGCCCCTTGGCCTCTAGTTCATTTCCAGTAAACGCTGTTACCGCTACTGGCGTATCTTGCAAGTTTTCTTGTTTTTTTCTAGCGGTTACAACTATCTCTTCTAAAGCTCCGCTAGCATTTTCTGCTGCGAACAATAGAGTTGGAGAGCTAAAAAAACTAATAGTATAAATTAAAAATACTTTAGTAACTTTATTTAAATTAATCATTGAAATTTCCCCTTATTTACGTTTGTTAAAATATATAGTACACAAAATTTGTCTATTACAAAACAGAAAGTTTCGATATTATTTCAACTCTGACTACTAACTATAAATTCAATTCTTTTGAATATTTATCTTGCAACTTGTATTTCTGAATTTTGCCTGAAGGTGTTACTGGAAAAGCGTCAATAAAAAAAATATATTTTGGAATTTTCCACCTTGATATTCTCTCCTTACACCATATTTGTAGTTCTTCTTCAGTCTTCAATATAGCATCATCGCGTCTTATGCATGCACACACTTCTTCTCCATACTTTTCATCCTTTAAACCAAATACAGCCACTTCAAGAACGCCGATATGTTCTAGAAGATAATTTTCTATTTCTGCAGGATATAAATTTTCTCCTCCCCTAATTATCATTTCTTTTGCTCGACCTACTATATTAATATAGCCTCCTTTATTCATCGTAGCTAAATCGCCTGTGGCGAACCAGCCTTCTGAATCAACTCCACTTTCTCCTTCTGGGAGATTTCCGTAACCAACCATTAAACCTGGTCCTCTATAATGCAGTTCACCTTTCTCTTCGAGAGGAACTATTACTTTATCTTTATCTAATATTCTAAGGGATACTCCAGGCATAGCGCGACCAGCAATTGCCTTTAACTCCGGTGGATCTTCAGGAAGGGCTGTTGCTGTTACGCCACAAGTTTCAGTTTGACCATAACCATTAATCATATCTACACCAAAAACTCTTTCACATTTCTTTAATAGCTCAATTGGAGGGTTAGCTCCTCCTACGATGATAAATTTAAACTTAGAAAAGTCTCTATCTTTTATAGACGGGTCCTCCATCATGGCTACAAGCATAGTTGGAACTCCAATAAATACAGAGCATCCTTCCTTTTCAATAATGTCCAAAGTAGCTGAAGCCTTAAATATATATAAAGGTAAAGATACTGCTCCAGAAACTGCCGCTCCTAGAGTCATGCAAGCAGATCCACCGATATGAAATAAAGGAAAACCGTGGCATACCTTATGACCTTCTCCTATCTGCCATCGCTTATGGCTATTCTTTGCTGTTGTAACCAACGCCGAATGAGGCATCTGAGCTGCCTTAGGGTTCCCAGTTGTGCCAGAAGTATATTGGATCATAAAAATATCTTTAGAATTTACATTAGGAAGAACCCGGGAACTGCGTTTCCCAGATTCTTCTAATTCCGATAATCCCAAAGAGAAAGAATATACCCCTCTTAGAGATTTAACTAGCTCTTTAACTTCATTAATTTGAGATATAACTGGATTGGCCCCTATCTGATCAGCATGAATTATTGCTACTGCTTCTGAAGAATTAAGGGTATATTCAAGCTCTAATTTTTTATAGAGCGGATTTAATGTTATAAGTTTTAAACCTGCCTTGGCTAAACCATATTCTGCAAGTATCCACTCCGGATGATTAGGTCCCCAAATAGCAATAGCTTCACCAGAAATATATCCAGCCTCTAAAAAACCTTTTGCTATATTCGTTGTTCTATCATTTAGCTCCTCATAAGTCATCCTAATATCGCCTATTTCAGGTTGAAAGGAATATACTAAAGCTTCTTTATCTGGCCATTTTCTAGCAGATTCAATTAACATATCTCCAATAGTTAAAACTGAGGGCTCTACAGGATCATCTGCTATCCATTCTGAAATCTTTACTTTAGAAACTGTCACTGAATCTCCCTAGACCCCTTCAAAGATATAAAAATCAGTATTTCCAGCGTTTTTTCTGAGTTCCATAAGCGGCTTATACTGCGGGTCATCATACCAGTTTTCCGCAGACTCTAAATCAGGAAATTCTAATAAAACATAAGCAGCGGGTTGCTCCTGTCCTTCTCTCATTTGCGGGCTATTCCCTACAGCTAAATATTTACCGCCCTTACTTTCAATTAATTTTAAGACTTCCGGACGATATTCTTTTAACCACTTCCATTCATTATGATACATAACACCAAACGCATATCCTTTCATACTAATTTCCTGATATATTTAAACCTGCTCTTCGACCTGAAAAAATACCGTCAGCTATTGAAAGACCGCTCACATAAATATTACAACAAATTCCAATAGCAGTTCGCCCTCCTGCATAAAGACCCTTTATATCTTTTCCGTCATTATTTTTTACATTCCCTGTCTCTTCATTAATCACTAACCCTCCTAAGGTTATAACAGGACAAGGGACATATGGACTATCAACTGAAATATCGATTGCATAAAAGGGCCCTTCTTCTATAGGGACGCAGTCTTTTTGTGCCTTACCATATTGGTCTTCTGACCCTTCTGAGATATCTGAATTATATCTTTGAACTTGATCTATTAAAATAGAGGGCTCCATATTTGCCTTTTTAGCAAGCTCTTCTAATGTTTTAGCTTTTTTTGATCCAAAAAGCATTCCTAATAGTGCTGGGTTTCTTTGAAAAGCTAATACTTTTCCTGGCATTATTTGCTTCCATGACTCCTTCCATAATTTTTTGTCTAAAATAACATATCCTTTGCCTTCATTATCTTCACACATTGCTTTTCCAAGATTAGCTCCATAAACCATTTCATTGGTATATCGTTGACCCTCTTTATTGACTATAACTCCCCGAGACCATGAAACTGGAGGATTAATATTTCTCCAGGCAGATCCCAAATCCATTCTATCTACAGCACCTTGAACTGATTGGCCCAACCTTATGCCTGAACCATCATCTCCTGTCGTGCCCAAAGGATATCCTGCAGAATACTTTGGAGCATAATGCTCAAGCATAGGTCTGTTGAAAACAAACCCTCCACAAGTAAGCACAACCCCTTTGCGAGCTTTAATGAATTTTAGATCTCTTCCATTTTCTTCTAAATTTCGAGCCAATCTTCTATAATAATTTGCCAAAGGAGTAACATACAAATGAAGAGCTGTTGCTCTTGTAGAGTACTTTAGATGTTTCTTTGCAATCTGCTCACTCTGAAATTTATAAACCTGCACCCCTATAACTTCATTATTATCATTATTAATTAAACCTACAACCTCCGATTGGATTTGTATAATTACTCCATTCCTTAAAGCAGAATCTCTTAATGGATTGAAGATAGTCACTCCATGACCTGTAGCTAACTTACTTTCTACATAACCTCTATGACCCCTAGCTGCCGGTTTTGCATTTTTGATATATTCAGGAACAAGAGAATTATCAGAATGGTATAAGAAATATCCAGGAGGCGGGTAAGAAGTTTTCTGTTTATACACAGAGCCTTGAAACTTAACATTATGTTTTATGAGCCAATCAGTATTAGCCCTACTATCGTCGCAGAACTTTCTTAAAGTCGAATCTTTTACTACATCTTGTACTTCCATTTTGAGATAGTTATACATATTTTCTGGAGTATCTTCTTCACCAGCTTCTTCCTGGATAGAAGTTCCTCCACCAGCATAAAAAACTCCTCCACTTGCGGCAGTTGCTCCTCCTTCATGGAACCGATCTAATAATATAACCTTCTTTGCATGCTCAGAAGCTTCTAAAGCTGCACTTATTCCAGCACCACCCGCTCCAACTACTATTACATCCGTCTCTGCTTCCCAATCTACTGGATTTATCGAATGATTAATAGGAGATACAACATTTGAGAACCAATGTTGATCTCCAGGTTTGATTTGATTTTCCATACTCACGACTCCATATAATAAGAAACTAAAAGGTAACTTCTCCACCATTTACATCTAAACCCGATCCAGTTATAACCTTTGACAAATCTGAAGCAAAGAATAAAGCAGCGTTAGCACAATCTGTATCTTCAGGAATTATTCCTAATGGTATATTTGCAGTTATTCCTGAGATCACCTCTTCTTCAGATATATTATTATCTAACGCAGATTGCTTAACAAAACCTTTTACAGCTGGGCCCCACATCCACCCCATATAGAGAGAATTTACTCGGATCTTATATGGTCCTAATTCAACTGCTAAAGAATTTGCTAAACCTCTTAAAGCAGCTTTAGCAGTAGCATAATCTGAGTGATTAATAAGAGGCTTTCTTACCACCATACTATTTATCATTACTATAGAACCACCACCGTTTTCTTTCATTGGACCAATAACTTGCTTTGAAGTATGTAAAGCTCCATAAAGCATAATATTTATTGCCTCTTTCCATTTTTCTAGATCAGAATTTTCTAGAGGTGACATGTCATAACCACCGAAGGCATTATTAATAAGAGCATCAACACTCCCAAATGCATCAATAGTCTTATCAACAAAATTTTGTGTTTGTGATGGATCAGTTATATCTGTTTTTACAGCTATAACCTCTGATCCTAAATCGCGTATCTCTGCAGAAAGCTCGTCTAAATATTCTTGTGTTCTACAAGATATGGAAACCTTAGCTCCATGTTTTGCAGCACCTAATGCCATTTTTTTACCTAAGCCTGGCCCTACTCCAGAAATCATTATTACTTTGTCTTTTAACATAAACTTTCTCATTAAGAAGATTAATTATAATAATTAAATTAAAATTAAAAATTACGAAACCAATAGTATCGCAATAATTAAAAAATGTGTATATTGAGATAGAAATTACTTTATAAAAAATTGGAGAAGAATAATGGATTCAATAGATGATATTACTCAAAGAAAAGCTTTTCCTGAAGGAAAAGCACTAGTGATTGGCGGAAGTGGAGGAATTGGTGAATCTATCTGCGAAAACTTTGCAGCTAATAAAGTTCCAATAATATTCACTTATCATAATAACTTAAAAGCTGCCCAAAAATTAGAAAGAAAAATTAGTTCCTTTGGTGTTTCTGTAGAATATGAAAAACTATCTTTGACAGACAGGATAGGTGTGGAAAATTTCTTTCAAACGATTGAAAAATCTGGTGAGAGAATTCATAGCATTGTTAATGCAACTGGAGCTGATATAAGGATGCGCTGGATAAATGAATTAAGTTACGAAGAGTGGGATGAAGTGATGAATAATGATATGAATGGTTTTTTTAATCTTTTAAAAAGCAGCTTACCCTTAATGAAAAAAAATGGAGGCTCATATACCACTATAAGTTCAATAGGGTTATCACGCTGGCCTACTAAGGATGTATTATCTGTAGCTCCTAAAGCCGCTATAGATGCCTTAATTAATGGTATCGCAAAAGAAGAAGGGAGAAATGGTATCAGAGCTAATAGTATCCAACTAGGCATAATAGAAGCCGGAATCTTTTTAAGAATTAAAGGAAAAGATTACGATGATCGTTATATTGAGGCAGCTAAAAAAAATACAGCGCTTAAAAGACTTGGTTCAGCTCAAGACGTAGCAGATTCAGTGATCTTTTTGGCATCAAATAGGGCTGACTATATTACAGGTCAAACATTATTTTTAGATGGAGGGTATAGAATTTAATTTATATAAATAAAAAATGACTAAAGAAACTAATCTTACTAATCTCAAAGAAATTGAGAGACTCTCATATCTTTATGCTAGTTTAATTGATAAACAAGAGTTCAATAAACTGCATCTAGTTTTTTCTGACGACGCGATACTGAAAGTACCTGAATATACTTTTGAAGGAGTTGATTCGATAATTGCCTGCATGGAGGCATTAAAAGAATATGATAAAACTCAACATTTTGTTATGAATCAGTTGGTTGATTTAATAGATAAAAACGCCTCTAATGAAGTCTATACATTGGCCTATCACTTTTCTAAAAATGAAGGAGTATTTAATCGACTAGATTGGGGCATTATCTACAGAGATAAGTTAATACAAAATAATGAGGGTTGGAGAATATGCTCGCGTGAACTGGAACTAGTTTGGGAAAAAAACTCTGTGGTTAAATATCAATAAATATTAAAGGTAAAGAAATGAAAGATAAAACTATATCAATTGGACTCTTTGGTCTTGAAAATTTTTATGATGGAAGTCCTAGAGGTTATTTAGAAGTAGCTAAAATAGCCGAAGATAGTGGCATTGATTATATAACAATCACTGATCATGTAGTTATGGGTGAAAGAACAGATCGATATCCTTTTGGTAAATTTCCTGTTCCATTAGAGTATCCATGGTTTGAACCTATATCTATTCTATCTAGTATAGCTGCAGTTACATCAACCATTAAGTTAAGTAATGGAATTTTAATTGGCCCTTTGAGATCAGCAGCTCTTCTAGCAAAACAGAGTGCAACGTTAGATGTGATTTCTAATGGAAGATTTGAACTAGGAATAGGAACTGGATGGCAAAGAGAAGAATATGAAGCGTCTGGCCTAAATTTTGACCAGAGACTAGATGACTTAGATGATCAATTAGGAGCTTTTAAAGAATTATGGGCCTCTAGTCCAGCTAATTTTAAAGGAAAACACCTCACCTTCAAGAATATATACTCTATCCCTTATCCATTGCAGAAAGAAGGAATCCCTATATGGTTTGGAATGATGGCTAACGAAGAGAATGCAGATCGTATAGCTCAACATGGAGTTGGGTGGGTCCCTATTCAAGCTAAGCCTGATTTTATAAGATCTGGTAAAGAAATTTTACAAAAAGGGTTTGAACGAGCAGGAAGAAAAACTGAAGAGCTAAGAATAAGAGGACAACTTCAAATGGGATTTAATGAGGAGAGAAAGCCATGCATAGATAGAACACTTGAAAATCTTGAGGCAGGCTTAGAAGCAGGAATCACTGACTTAGAAATATTTCCTAGTGGTTTTATTCAAAGTAAAGATGACCTACCTGGTTTCTTTAAAAAATTAGTTGATATTAAAAATTAAAAACAATCTTGATTGTTTCTTTATTTAAAGTAAAATACTTATGAAACTATGAGTTTCGTTTTTATTTTTTTAAAAATATTAACTTATCATAAAAGAAGGATATTGCAGATCCCCAAATCTTGCGGTATCCTTTTTTTTATTAAACGCAATCCTTCAAAGAAGATAAAGTATTTCCAGCTATAAATGAAAAGGTGAGAGCGGGTCCTATTGTTCCACCACCTCCTCCATAACTTGTTCCTGGAGATCCAACTCCAGAACAATTCCCAGAGGCGCATAGCCTTTGAATAGGAACTTCATTTACATCTAAAACTTCTGATAATTTATTCACTCGAGGTCCACCACATGTTCCTATATGAGCAGGAGCTATTTCAGCGCCATAGAAAGGAGGGAGATCAAGTGGTTGAAGAGCTAAACTTGTATCTGCAATACCCATCCTGTCATAATGAGTTTCTCCTCTATGGAAATCAGGATCTACTCCTAGAACGGCATTTTTATTAAAATTAGAAATAGTTGATTTTAAGTTATTTGGATCTATGCCTAATTTATTGGCTAGTCCTTCTATGGTAGAAGATTGAGAAAACCAATTAGGTAATGGCTGATCAGCTTTTTTTCCAGCTAAAGTTCCATTTGTTCTATCTTTGTGATCATATATTTGAAAAGCTGGTATGTTCTTATATTTTAAAGCTCCCCAATTTTCCTTTGCATGAAATGAACGCCATGATGAATCATAATCTGCCTTCTCATTTGCAAACCTTTTACCATAACGGTTTACTAAAATACAACTAGGATTATATTTTTTTTCTGTCACTGCGTTCAAAGCTCCTGGTATATCAGCTTCTGCTTTATAAACTACACTTCCCCATACCTCATTCATATTTCTTAAATCAGCTCCTAGCTTCATTGCCATCTTTATACCATCTCCTGTATTAGTTTTAACTCCTACACCATAAGATGGAACTGATAAAAAGTTTTTATTCATTTCGACATCATGATCAAATCCACCACTTGCCAAATGAACTCCTTTTTTTGTTTTTAAATTAAATATTTTACCTTTTGAAAGATATGACACTCCTAAAACTTCTCTAGAACCATCTTCTTTTTCTCTACTAATTAATTGTTGCGCTGGTGCTTCTAAAATAATTTTTCCACCTAAATTATAAAAAGCCTCTAATAAAAAAGAAATTAAATGTCCTCCTAAATGGACTCCCATGGGCGCATTAGTATCTGGTTCTATACTTCTACCTTTGAGAACACTCCCCTCCCAGTCAGTATGATACTCAGAAGCTTCTCCCATAATCTTTGAAACTCTCCATTTCAAAGAGGTATTATCTTCAAGGAATTTAATCATTCTAGGACCTTCTTGAGCAAATGCTTCTATTAATTCTTGATCGGCTTGCCCTTGAGAAAGTTGATTTAGATATGTCAAAGTTTTTACTCTGGAATCACTAAACCCTTCTCTTTCCATGACATGATTATTTGGAATCCATGCAACTCCTCCAGAAATAGCAGTTGTACCTCCGGGCGAAGCAGCCTTCTCCAAGACTACAACTCTTAAGCCCTTTTTTAATGAAGTTATAGCCCCTACCAAACCTGTTCCTGCCCCTATAACGGCAATATCAGTTTCATCATGCCAAGTTATATTATCTTCTTCATCCTTTTGTTCCTTTAAACCTAAAAGTAAACCTGTTCCTGCCAGTCCTAAAAACGTCTTTAAAAAAAATTCTCTTCTTTTCATAAACAACCCTCAAATATAAAAACTAATCTCTGTTGGTCCCTGACATATGTTTTCCAGCTATATAGCCATATGTCATTGCAGGACCAAGAGTTGCGCCCGCTCCTGGATATGTAGTTAATAGAGCCGCAGAACTATTTCCAGTGGCGTATAAACCTTTGATCACTTCATCATGTGTATCTAAAACTTGACCATTTTCATTTATTGCCATTCCTCCACAAGTTGCAAATTCTCCAGGATCTATCCTCATTGCATAATAAGGAGCTTTATCAACAGGCCCTAAACATGGGTTAACAAAAGAAGGATCACCTGCGAACCTATCTCTTTCATTATCACCTCTTTGGAAATCTAAATCTTTTCCTTCTTTAGAGTATTGATTAACTTTATTGATTGTTGTTTGAAGACCTTCTTTATCTATGCCTGTTTTTATGGCTAACTCTTCTATAGTATTTGCTGATGTCAAAAAATCTTCTTTGAACCAACTTTTGTGGACTAATTTCACAATAAAATCAGGGAAAAACTTACCTGGCATTAATGGTCCTACGGGATATTTACTTCGATGATTGGCATCGAAAATCATGTACATTGGTGCGCAAGACTCTCCTTCTTTTTCTTTTTTGAGAACTTCTAACATGAAAGTTAAATAGTTTTGAGATTCATTTGCAAACCTTAGACCAGATTTATTTACCGTATAATTTCCTGGTAATGATTTTTCTACTTCACTTAAACGAGGGAAATCTTCATCTGGAGCTTTAACTGTTGTGACCCACCAAGCTTTATCCATAAATTTTAATTTTGCACCTATTGCTTCTGCTGCTTTTATAGGTTCTCCAGTATTTGTAGATGGTTCACAACCCCAATCTTTGTTGGTTGGTTTTGGAAGATACTCTTCCCTCATATCTTGGTTTTGACCAAATCCTCCAGAAGCTATCATTACACCTCTAGAAGTTTTTATTCTAATTAGATTACCATCTTTCTTTACAACAGCCCCTACTACTCTTTTTTCTTCAACTACAAACTCAATAAACTCCGTAGATCTCCATAATTCTATTTTTCTTTTTTTCAAAGACGTGACTAACCTTGTAATTGAAGCAGACCCAAAACATAACTTTCTTGATCTTTTTCTTCTAATTCTCCATCTAAGATCTAACCAATAGGTTAGAAAAGTTTTCATAAAAAGTAAGAGCCATCCAGGTGATTGTAAGGAAATTGAATGAGATTCATTGAAATCAACGCCATATCTCCCAAAGACTATAGTTTGAGGACCTGAAGGGTGAAGGTTATCAACATCATCGCCTAAAGTTTCTGCTGAAACTGGTAAAGGCTCCAAGGATCTATAGCCTTGTTTTACTCCTGGGGCATCCTGGAAATAATCTGGATAATGTTCAATAGCAGTATATTTAACATCTGTATGCTCTTCTAAGAACTTAACCATCTTAGGGCCTTGACTTAGATAAGCGTCTATCATGGGTTCATTGAACTCATCTTCTGGAATGGTTGCTTTGAGATATTCTTTAGCTTCAGCTGCCGAATCTTCTATGCCTAATTCACTAGCAAGATGATTGTCTGGTATCCAGATGACTCCACCAGAAGTAGCACTTGTTCCTCCAATAAGATTACCTTTTTCTATGACCAGAACTTCACTAGCCCCTGAAATCTTGGCTGTTAATGCAGAAGTTAATCCTCCACAACCAGAGCCTACTACTAGAACATCTATACTTTTATCGAAATCTTCCAATTTTTTAATCTAAAAATTATACTTCGTACTCAGCTCGTTTCATTAATTTTTTAGGTACCTGGTCTCTATCCAAATAAAACTGGTTATACCACTCTCTTAATTTATGGAGTGGTCCATCTCCATCGCACAACAATGGATTATCCACTCGATATTTATTATGCCAAATATCTACGTCTTGTTTGAAAGCTAACTGAGTCATCTCCGTGTACTCACTAATGACGTCTTCATTTTCCTTATCACTTAATGTAGGAATCTTTTTGACCATAACTCCATGACGTAATAAAAAACTATCATTATCTATAGGAACATGGCTCACTAGCTGAATAGAACTATGAGTGAACCCCATAGATTCATTGTCTATTTTACTGATCATGTAAGCAGGTCCATAATAAGTAGAGTTAGCAATCATTTTCCCACCTTCTCCGAATTCTGATTCAGAGCCATTAATGCAATGTTGAACCTGAGTGAGTTTATGTCCTTCTAGGATATTGCTAAAAAAGCTTAAAGTCTCCATTTTATGCACATAGACAAAATGCGCTTTATCCGCCATATTATCTACCAACTCTCTGCAGTTAATATTAATGACATTTTCTTCAATGACCCAATCCGACCAATCATCTGAAAAGCATTCTTCCTCTCTAGGAACAATTTCATCTGGATTAGGCGGAAG
>JAQWNM010000011.1 GCA_029268615.1 SAR86 cluster bacterium
AATGTTTTTCATTCAATTATGAAAAAAATATCATCGATATTGAAAGTAAAAAAATTGCTGATAGATGAGACATGAGATTAATGGAAGACATATTCTCATGGAAAATAAATTTTTTATCTCTAGAAAACTTATATTTTAGAACCCAAAATATAAACAAAAGTGTAGTAAATAGACTAAACCAAGATATGTCTTGAGCTGGATGGAACCCTTCATCAGAAATAATAATGAATACTGAAACCCACCAAAGAAGGTAAATTGTTAAATAGATTGAATATAAGTTTTTTAAGAATATTTTCAAATTTATTTTCTTTTAAAGGCAAATACTGCCAAGCCGATTCCAACGATTAAAAATAAGTAATGAATAATAGTATTGCCTAACAAAGAAATTAGAATAAAAACTACACTTAGAAGGAAAGAAAGTATTTTACTCAATCTCTTTTCATACCCTTCCTTTAGTTTCTAATTTTTAAGGAGTAGGCAACTAAGAAGCCAATGAGTAAACATAGAGGGAATCCAATAAACATATCTAACTCAATTGATTTCCACAAAGCTACAAACATAAAGGCTACACCTACTCCAATAGCTTCATTAAATTTATTAAGCTCTACTCTCATTTTATCTCGCCTTCTATTTTCTTGCTGTTTATCTCCACTTTGATATCTAAATCTTTGGGTAATCCATCAAGCGCTTCGATTATTGCCTTTTCTACGATATCAGAGATATCTCCTGGTAAGTCTCCTTTTAGATCATCTGATTTATAATGCCACTTCATGAGCGAGTCAGACTCGTTATCAATGATTATTTCTTTATCGATGATTATTTCCTTTGAGCCCATATCTCCATGAGGGGCTGCTAATACTTTTATTTGAGCGTGTTTTCTGTCTTGATTACTGCCTCCTGAAAAGAGAATAGCTCCTCCAACCAAAACGCCTATGATGATGGAACCTATGATGGTATCGCTTATTTTCATTTTATTTTCTCCTTGTTAGTAAATGATTAATGAAGTGTTTGACTAAAGGCATGTGAAAAAGTTCTAACTACCGATCTTTTATTCTATCTTTTCTAAAGTGACTTGTGAAAGGCAATAGTCACCTTAGTGTGTAGTAATCTGTGTAGTAAGGTTTTTAAGAGCTTATAAAATCAATAGGTTACAAAAAAGTGTGTAGCTAGTGTGTAGTTGAAGAATCCTTATTCTATAAGGGTTTAAGGAGTAAAAACTACTCCCACTCAATAGTTGCACGATTTGAAACCCCTATAAACAAAGGGTTACAGAGGTGAAAAAAGTAGTTTGTCATAAGTTTGTCACGACTGTTTTGTGTTTTTGTATCACTTTGTATCACTTTGTATCTCCAAATATCTTATTTTAACTGACTGGATTAATTTGTAATATTATACTGGTTTAATATAGTCTTTAGATATGAAAAAACTTAGTTTACTTATTGGACTCTTCTTTCTTGTGGGTTGTGTGTCAGGCCCATCTATAGAATCATCTAAAAACTCTGACGAACGGTTTGAAGAAGAAGCTGTTGTTGAAGAGCTAATAATTGATTCAGGCGAAATTTCTGAAGAAGAAGCAGTAGAAGAAATATTTGAGGAATTAATAAGAGTCGAAATGCTGTTAGCAGAAAAGGAAACAAAGGATAGAACATACGACTTTACTGATAATTCAGATGGTATGTCGCACAATGATTTATATACGGATGCTATGATTGAGCGGGTTGAGGAAAGTCTTTTAGAAACCGCGACACTTGAGACAAAACAACCACCGGATAATCTTGATATTCGAGAAAATTATTCTTACAAAGATTGGTTAAAAAATCAGGTGATAGAAATCCTTGAAGAGTACGATCCTATAGTTCGACTAGACATAAAAATCGTTGATGTTGAATTAGTAGAAATAGAAAAACAAAAAGAATACAAAGGCGTACTAAACACTACCGAACCTTGTGCGCAGTGCAGTGATGGACGTGGAGAGTATGATCATTCTCTGGATGTATTTATCGACAGTGAGAGAATATTAGTAACCATCAACTAAATGATGGCCGCCCTTGAGGTTTAATTCAGCAACAAATCTAAATCCGCATCCCCGCATGTATATTTTTTATCAACTGAAATATTGGGACTGGATATGAAATAGGAGACAGCATCATCCTCGTACTCTCCGCCTCTTATTTCTTGGAAAAGTTTACTTGACGCATTACACACGTCACCAGCGTCGACAAAAAGCTTGAATATCGAAAACTGTCCATACTTACCATAAAATGGATAAATGAAATTCTTAAAAAAATCTTTTGGAAAGCCATCCCCCCCTGTAAAAGCCCCAGCCCCTTTCATACCATCATTCATCATTTGAATACGGTCGGTTTTTAAATTGTAGTTATCAAGTATTTGATCAACGGTTAATGTTTGTAGAAAGAAATCTACACCTTCTTTTTCGCCGGTCCCATTTTTTAATTGATAAGCCCTTAATTGTCTCGCTACATCTGGGTTACTACCAATAAATTGAAGGATAGAATCGGCATTATAATTATGACAATAATTCGCTATTTTGAATGCACTTTGCATTGAATTGCTGTAGTTAATACTACTCAACCCAATTCGGATAATAGGTGGAGGCTGTACATTTCCATTGAGTGCTAAAGATGTATCAGCTCCTTTTCCAGCATGGAATAAGTAATCTATTGCCAACTCACTGTAATACTCTTCACGAGAGTTACACCTAACATATTTAGCATTTGGCGGAGAAGTTTGTTTTGGACTGTATAGCGGACTTTCAAATGAAAGTACTATCCCCGAGTCACTAGCCTCTTTAGAGAAAGGGTTTAAACCAACTTCGAAAAGTTTGTTGCTGAGAAAGAAAAGTGCGGTTTCTCTATCAAGCCAAGCACTCGGGTCCTTATCCCCTTCGGGAGCCAAGCTTTCTGCGCTTGCTAAAATCGTTTTAAAAGTTGGATAGTCATATTTGCCCTGGGCAACTCGAATATCTGCTGTAGCAATGATTTTAAAAAGTCTAGTGGTCATATTTTGGGTTATTCCAACTGCTTTTGACTCATCTCCGTTTTCAAGGAGTATATTTACCAATCTACTATTGATGAAATCCCTCGAAAAATTATTGGGTGCACGATTTGCACATTGCCTGTAAGAGGACAAAACGCCTAATTCATTTTTCTTTGCGTCACCCTGACTTTTGAATATGCGATAGGCATTATGGAAGTTGTTTGATGCGGTCAGGAATTGTGAAAACTCTTTTGGTTTATCGCATGCTTTGGAGCCGTTATCTAATGATACGAAACCTAGACAAGTGAAGCTCGGTGTAGACTCACACGTTTTCAGATTGAAAGTAATAAGTTCTTTTAGATATTGCTCTCGTAGTCTTTGAACATCAAACTTTCCAAACTTATCGGTTGATAATAATTCAAGTCCAGTATCTGTTCCTGAATAGAGTTCTACAATCTCGTCGATTTTTCTAATGGTGAGTTCTTGTTTTCTTAAACGAGTCTTAATATCCTCGTCAGGTGATATAGATGCGAAAACCTTAATTGCAGTAGCTAGAATATCTTTTTCTGGGCTGTCTTGGGCTAGCGATGGTCCAGTCCAAGAAAGAATGAATAACAGCGTAACAACTTTTCCTATCATGATGGTTTCCTAATTTCTTATTTTAGTCTTGCCTCTGTGTGTTCCTAAATATCATAACAGACTAACTTTATTGTTCCAAAAAAACGAAGTTAGTCTATTAATCATTAATAATATACATGGTTACGAGCACTAATTTAGATGCTTTTTTACTCTATTTTTGTTCTGTAGAACAAATCTTTGTCAGAATGACTGCTTTTTATGAATCGCAACAACTTATGACTTTCAATAGCAGTAGTAGTTTGTCATAAGTTTGTTTTTAATGCTCTGAAACCCGCATTCTTTCGTTGCTTTGACAGAGTTTGTCACAGGTAAGTTATTGATTTATAAGGATTTTTCACTCCCACTCAATAGTGGCTGGCGGCTTACTGGATATATCGTAAGTTACCCTAGAAACTTGAGGAATTTCATTGATAATGCGAGTTGAAACTTTCTCTAAGAATTGATGACTAAATCGATAAGCTTTTGCTGTCATAAAATCTATAGTCTCAACAGCTCTGAGAGCAATAACGTATTCATATCTCCGAGAGTCCCCTACTACACCAACTGATTTAACAGGCAAAAAGACTGCAAATGCCTGGCTGACTTTGTGGTATAAATTATTCTCTATGAGCTCTTCCATAAAAATACTATCAGCCTGTTGTAATGTATAAATATAGCTCTTTTTTACTTCTCCTAAAATCCTGACACCTAAGCCTGGTCCAGGAAAAGGATGCCTATCTATTAAAGTACTTGAAAGTCCTAATTTTTTTCCTATTTTCCTGACCTCGTCCTTAAATAAATCTCGAAGGGGTTCTATTACAGGAAGATTTAAATAATCTGGGAGACCTCCTACATTATGATGAGATTTAATAACATGAGCTGTACCATGAGTATTGCCTGACGACTCTATAACATCTGGATATATGGTTCCTTGAGCCAACCATTTAATTTGCTTGTCTTTTTTTGCTTCTTTAAGGAAGACATCAATAAAAGCTTTACCAATAATCTTTCTTTTTATCTCTGGATCGGTTTTACCTTTTAATTCTTTTAAAAATAAATTTCCTGCATTAGCTCTAATCACTTTTATTCCAAAAGAATCTCTAAAAGTTTTCATTACTTGGTCGCCTTCATTTAATCTTAAAAGTCCATTGTCAACAAAAATACATGTAAGTTGGTCTCCTATGGCTCTGTGTAATAGCGCAGCCACTACGGAAGAATCAACTCCTCCTGATAAACCTAATAAAACTTTATCATCTCCCACTTTTTCTCTAATTTCTTGAATAGATTTATCAATGATGTTTTTTGAATTCCATAAACCTCTGCACTGACATATGTTTCTAACAAAATTACTAAGAATTTTCTTGCCTTGAGGTGTATGAGTTACTTCTGGATGGAATTGGAGTCCGAATATATTTAGCTTTGTATTTACAAACCCAGCTATAGGGCTATTAGAACTAGTTGCACTCTTCTTAAACCCCTTAGGTAAAGATACAACATGGTCACCGTGACTCATCCAGACATTGATGCTATGTTGATTGATACCATTAAAAAGGCCACTGGATTTATTTAAAATTTTAAGGGAAGCGTGACCAAACTCTCTTTTCTTTGAGAGTTCTACTTTACCATGCATCTGCTTAGCTATAGTTTGCATGCCATAGCAAATCCCTAAAATAGGAACACCTAATTTAAAAATCCCTGTCGCCACTTTAGGCGATCCTTTTTGCTCAACTGTTTCTGGTCCTCCTGAAAGGATTAAACCTTGAGGAGAAAAAGATTTGATAGAAGACAAAGAAGATTTATGAGAATAAATTTCACAATAAACACCCAGTTCTCTAACTCTTCTTGCTATAAGTTGTGTGTACTGAGACCCAAAATCTAATATAAGAATTTTTTGGGCAAGTATGTCCTTTGCCATTTATGATTAACTTATTCTATAGTTTGGCGCTTCCTTAGTTACGCTTACATCGTGAACGTGACTCTCGTTAACTCCTGCTTGAGTTATTTGAACAAATTTTGGTTTGGTTCTCATTGTCTCTGTATCTTTTGATCCTGTATAACCCATGCTTTGCCTTAAGCCTCCCATCATTTGATGAATCACGGCTTCCATCCAGCCCTTATAAGGAACTCTGCCTTCAATCCCTTCTGGGACCAACTTTTCAGTTGCTTGAGAGCTATCCTGAAAATAACGATCTGTTGATCCTTGATCTCCTGACATAGCACCAATCGACCCCATTCCTCTATAAGATTTATAACTTCTTCCTTGATATAACTCTACATCCCCAGGAGCTTCTTCAGTTCCCGCAAGAACACTTCCAAGCATAATTGTGTGTGCACCTGCCGCCATTGCTTTTGCTATATCTCCTGAATATCTAATACCTCCATCCGCTATGACCGGAACACCCTTTCCTTTTAATGCCGCAGATACTTCTGCAACTGCTGTCACTTGAGGTACTCCTACGCCGGTTACTATCCTTGTTGTGCATATTGAACCTGGCCCTATCCCTACCTTCACTGAATCTGCTCCAGCTTTGACTAATGCTAAAGCCGCTTCTGAAGTTGCTATATTTCCTCCTACTACTTGGATATGTGGATAATCTATTTTAGTTTGCGCCACCCTATCAAGAACTCCTTTGGAATGACCATGAGCACTGTCTACCACTATAACGTCTACGCCTGCTTTAACTAATTTCTCTGTTCTTTCATCTGTATCTAATTTTGTTCCAATTGCAGCTCCAACAATCAATCGACCTTCAGAATCCCTGGCAGCATTTGGAAAATCCTTTGATTTATTTATATCCTTTAAAGTCACTAAACCCGTTAAAGAAAAATTGTCATCAACTAAAAGTATCTTTTCTATTCTATTTTTATGGAGTAATTCTTTTATGATCTCTAAATCCGTTCCTTCCTGCGAAGTTATTAATCTATCTTTAGGGGTCATGATATTAGAAACATCCACAGTGCTATCATTTTGATTTCTAAAATCTCTACTAGTTACAATCCCTACTAAGTTCCCATCGTCCACAACGGGCATTCCTGATATATTTAATTCTCTAGTTAACTGGACTAACTCTGCTACCGAATTGTCTGATCTTATAGTTATCGGATCCCTGACAACACCGCTTTCATATTTTTTAACTAGCTTTACCTCTCTAGCTTGCTCTTCAATTGTTAAATTTTTATGTACAACCCCTAGACCACCCAACTCTGCAAGAGCAATGCTCATACGTGATTCGGTGACAGTATCCATCGCTGCAGAGATGATGGGAATATTTAATTTTATTGACTTAGTCAGCTGGGTGGAAAGATCAACTTCCGAAGGAAGAACTTCAGAATATCCTGGAAGAAGTAATACGTCGTCAAAAGTCAACGCTTGGTTAGCAATACGCAACATCTTCTAATTATACAGAAATACTTATTTAATAAAACAAGACAATTTAAGTTATGATGCTTTTTCATAATTTAATTATCTTGATGCAGAAAAAATCCAGTAAAAGGTTTCTTGGATGGCAAATGGTATTTCTTGCCATTTTCATAGATTTTATGGCCGTAGGATTTACTTTTCAAGCTTCACCAATAATACAATTAATCTTAGAAAAAGAGTTTAATATTTCAAGAACTTTAGTCACTTCGACCATACCATTGCTTTTTGTAGTTTCAGGATTATTATTCCCCTTGGTCGGGAATGCACTGGATTATTTTTCTATCAGAAAAATTCTAATAACTGGATCTATTCTTTATGGACTAGGACTTGTAGCTCTATCTTTTGCAAATACATTTGCTATATACCTTGCTATATTTACTTTACCAGTTGCTACTGGCTTTACTTTAATGGGTAATATTTCTTTATCTAAGTTAGTATCGCGTTGGTTCAACATAAAGGCAGGTCAAGCTCTAGGAATGGCTGCAATAGGAGTTTCTCTTGCTGGTCTAATTATGCCGAGTCTTACGCAATACTTACTTAATTTCCTAAGTTGGCAAGAATTATATCTATATTTTGGCGGAGTTATATTAGCAGTTGTTATGCCTTTTATTTGGTTTGGAGTGGTAGAAGACCCTAAAATGGTTAGCCAAAACCCAGATAATAAAGAACCTTCAGCAGAACAAGATGCACTTTTAGAAGGAAGGGATTGGAAGAATGCCCATATACTTAAAGACATGAACTTTTGGGTTCTTATTGTAAGTTTTTCATTCCAATTTGCTACCATCGCTGGTGTATTGGGTCATATAACTTTCTATGCAGCTTCCTTAGGTTGGTCTCTTCAGGCAGGTTATATATTGAGTAGTTATGCTATCCCAGCAATAATAGGAAAAATATTTTTTGGCTGGTTGGTAGATAAAATTGATGCTCGAATGACTGTTAGTATTTCTCTGTTAATTCAATCAATAGCAGTATTATCAATATTTTTAGCTGAATCGCCCATTGAATTAGCCCTTATTATAGCTTTTTTTGGTTTTGGATTAGGAGGGGCACTTCCTTTATCAAATATATTATTTACTAAAACATATACTGAACAGAGCTTTGGCAGAGCTCGGGGTCTGGCAGGTCCTTTCTTATTGCCAATTCAGGTAGCTGGCACTCCCTTGGCTGCTTTCTTGTTTGATCTATATGGAAACTATAATTTAGCGTTTTCTATTTTAGGAATAGCACCTACTCTTGGAATAATTACTATTTGGTTTCTTAGACTTCCTAAAAAGGCAGCATAAATATCAAACTAATTCCTGAATTAAAGCATCCAATTCTTTAATAAAGTTTTCAGGCTGGTCTAACATCAAATGATGATGGGCATCTTTTAAACATAAGACTGGGGAATCATTAGGTAAGAGTTGTCTCATCTCTTGCACAGATACTTGAGCATCAAATTCTACGGTATTCTCTCCATACATAAACCCAACTGGGCACTTCAAATTATCTAGTATTTCAATATGATCTTTTCCTATCTTTAAATTATCATAAGTCGTTGGGTCGAACTTCCAACTATAACTCCCAATGGTTTCACGAATTGACCTTTCAGCTATGTAATCTAATAAAAATTGGTTTTTACACTCCTGTTCTGGCATCAATCTAAACCTATCTATTAGTTCCTGCTTTGTTTCTGCTAATCTTGGCGGTTTTGAACCTGGCCAGTCATCAAACCACTCCACATGTTTTTCTAAAGGATTAACAACAAAATCCACTAGTAATAATCCCGACATTAGATCGCTATACTTTCCTGCCGTTACTAATGAAATCATACCGCCAAAGCTGTGACCTACAACTACTGGCCTCTTGAGATTAGTAGTCTCCACTACTCCCCAAAGATCATTAACAAAGGTCTCTCTATCATAGAAAGATCTCCATTCACTATCTCCCATTCCGCTGAAGCTCATGGTTACAAAATGATATTTTTTTGAAAGCATAGCTCCTATGAACTTAAACCAATGAGCATGGGCTCCATTACCATGGACCATAATAATACTTTGTGAATTAGATTGTCCCCATTCCAAATAATGAACTTTTGCTCCATCGATCTCTATGAATTCACTCACGTGATCTTCGGCAACAGCTTTTGAGAACCATTCCGGTTGTTTAAATATTTTTTTCATTTTTACTGCATCCCTTCAAAAAAAAATATGATACTAAGTCATCTTGATCATTATGAAAAGTACCTGATTAAGGAATGCCGATGTATTTATGAGTTTGTAAGCTTATTCTCCATTTAGGATTCTCCAAACAATACTGAATAGTGCTTTGGGTATTTATAGATTTAAATTTATTATCAAGTGGTTGCAAATAAAAATTACCGAAATCTAAATCATAGAAATTCTTTGGATCTACATCAATTTGTGGATAGACTAATTTAAGCTCATCTCCAGTAAGTGTTTTTAATTCTGCATCAGACTTGGGACTAACAGTGACCCAATCAATCCCTTCAGGTAATTCTAAAGTACCATTTGTTTCAATTGCTATTTCAAATCCTTTCTTATGTAATTCTTCGATAATTTCTGAATCCATTTGCAGAGCTGGTTCACCACCTGTACATACAACATATTTATTTTTTCTATTCTTTGACCACTTAACATCTATAGCCTCAGCCAGTTCTATTGCAGAAGAAAATTTTCCTCCTCCATCCCCATTTATTCCAACAAAGTCTGTATCACAGAAAGAGCAAATTGCTTTATTGCGATCTTTCTCTAATCCAGACCAAAGATTACAACCTGAGAACCTGCAAAAAACAGCTGGCCTTCCAGTTCTTGCCCCTTCTCCTTGTAAAGTATAAAAAATTTCTTTAACTTGATACATTGCCTAATTTCTATAAATTAAAGGGTCCTCTATGTTATTTTCATTAAAGGCCTCTAATCGCTCATTACATGATCCACACAACCCGCAAGCTTGTGTTTGCCCCTCATAACAAGTCCAAGTCTTAGAGTAATCTAAATTCATTTGAATGCCTTGAGATAAAATTTCCCCTTTCTTTAAATCTATAAATGGAGCTTTAACGCTCACTGGATTGTAATCAGAGACAAGAGATAAAGAATTTAACTTATTCACAAATTCAGGTCTACAATCTGGATAGATTGCATGATCACCCGCATGAGCTCCAAACCAAACTTCGTTGAAATCAGAAGAAACCGCATAACCAATTGCCAATGAAATCAGTATCATATTTCTATTCGGCACAATTGTAAGTTTCATCGAGTCATCTGCATAATCTCCATGCGGAATATCTATATCATCAGTTAAAGCTGAACCCTTTAATAGGTTACTTATATTAGAAATATCAATTACTTCTTGCTCAATACCAGAAAGATCGCAAAATGCTTTTGCAAATTCCAGTTCCTTTTTATGTTTTTGTCCGTAATTAAAAGAAATAGCTTTCACTTGATAACCCTCTTTTATAGCTCTATTAAGTAGAGTAAAAGAATCCATTCCTCCTGAGTAGACTACTACAACTTTTGTCATAAAAAGTTACTGAAAAATTAAATCTGTTTTTGCTGCTGAGATAAAATCATTCTTATGAAGGCCTCCTATTTTGTGAGTCCACCAAACTACTTCTACTTTTCCCCATTCCAATAAAATAGCAGGATGATGATCTTCCAACTCAGCTAACTCAGCTACCTGGTTAGAAAATTTCACTGCGGAAACATAATCATTAAATTTAAAGATTCTTTTAAGTCTAAGTTCAGAATCTTCTTTTACCGTTTGCCATTGAGGTATTTCCTTTAAAAATTTACTTAATTCTTCCACAGTAACTCTAGGAGCATCTACTCTGCAAGCTTCACATTTTTGTTTGACTAAGTCATTCATTTCTTATTTATACCACCACGTGTTAATTTTTTTGGATCTAAAATATTTTTTAATTCTGATAAAGATAGCTCTGTCTCTTCATTAGCTACTTCTATAACTGGACGAGACTCTTTGTAAGCTTTTTTAGCTATATACGAAGCTTTTGCATAACCAATTACAGGATTCAAGGCTGTTACTAAAATAGGATTTTTACTTAATGATGCCTCAATATTTTTAGTGTTTACCTTGAAAGATTTAATGGCTTTCTTGCCAAGAATTTTCGTGGCTCCAGCAAGTATATTAATACTTTTTAGTTGATTGTAAGCGATCAGGGGTAACATAACATTTAGTTGAAAATTTCCGGACTGAGCTGCAATAGTAATTGATGTATCATTTCCTATGACATCAGCACATACCATTGTTACGGCCTCTGGTATCACAGGGTTCACCTTACCAGGCATGATACTACTTCCTGGTTGCAAAGCTTCTAACTCAATCTCGCCTAAACCAGAAAGAGGACCACTATTCATCCAACGTAAATCATTACTAATTTTCATTAAAATTACTGAAAGATTTTTTAACTCTCCAGAAAGTTGAACCGAAAGATCTTGGGAACTTAAGCTTTGAAAAAAGTTCAAACTAGGTTTAGCTTTTACCTTACCAAGTTTACTGACCTCTTTTGCAAATTCTTTAGAAAACCTAGGATGAGCATTGATTCCAGTACCTATTGCAGTGCCACCTTGAGGTAAAAATAATAATTTCTCCATCAATAATTTTAAAGAATTTCTGGATGAAATAAGCTGCGCTTCCCAGGCTGATAGCTCTTGATAAAAATCTATTGGCATTGCATCCATTAAGTGAGTTCTTCCTGTCTTAACCACTCCTTTTAGTTGATTTGCTTTGATAGTTATAGAAGAAATTAAAGATTCTAAATTTGGCATTAATTTATGCTCTAAGTCGCAATGGCAACTTATGTTTATAGCAGTCGGTATAACATCATTACTACTTTGACTCATGTTGACATGATCATTGGGGTTAACATTAACACCTGAAAATATAGAAGCTAAATTAGCTATAACTTCATTTGCATTCATGTTGGTACTAGTCCCCGATCCTGTTTGAAATACATCTATAGGAAATTGATCATCATGCTTATTCGAATAAACCTCCTTTGCTGCTCGAGCAATGGATCTAGCTCTCTTCGTATCCAATAACCCTAAAGTTTTATTAGCTTTTGCTGCTGAATATTTAATAACCCCCAACATAGAAATAAAAGTATTTGTAAATGGGAAATTTAAAGTAATTCCACTTACCGGAAAATTATTAATAGCTCTTTGCGTTTGAGCCCCATATAGAGCCTTGTAGGGTACTTTTACTTTTCCTAAACTATCTTCTTCAATCCTGTATTTATTTTTAGCCATAATCTTTTAAATTAAATAAATTCATTCTAACAAATAAGATTAACATTTAACGAGAAGTCATTACTGAGTTATACTATTTTTTTGTAATTTAGAGAAAAAACATGGCAGCAAATAGACCTTTAGACCAAAACTTGGTCGAAATAGATGTCAAAAAAGGGAAAAAATCTTTAAAATCTCAAGGATCTTTAATTCCCATAGAACATAAATCAGTTGAAGAATTAAGAAGAGATCAACTTGAAAGATTGACAGCTGGTTTTAGATTATTTGCTCATTTTGGTTTTGATGAAGGTTTAGCAGGACACATTACATATAGAGATCCAGAATTTTCGGATCACTTCTGGGTTAATCCAATAGGAATGCATTTTTCGCAAATTAAAGTTTCTGATCTATTATTAGTAAATCATGATGGAGAAGTGGTTCAAGGTGAAAGGCCAGTAAATAGGGCTGCTTTTGCTATCCACTCTAGACTCCACCGAGCTCGACCAGATGTAAACGCAGCAGCTCATTCACATTCTATTTACGGAAGGACCTTTTCTTCTCTCGGCAAGCTAATTGATCCCATAACGCAAGATTCTTGTGCATTTTTTGAAGACCAAGCTCTTTTCTCAGAATTTTCAGGAGTTGTTTATGATACTGGTGAAGGTGACAAAATAGCTAAAGCCTTAGGGGACAAGAAAACTGCAATACTTCAAAATCATGGGTTACTTACAACCGGTAATTGTGTAGATGTAGCACTATGGCTCTTTGTTAGTATGGACAGATGTTGTCAAAATCAACTTCTGGCGGAAGCTACAGGTGAACCTGTAATCATCTCTGACGAAATGGCAAGACTAACGAAATCTCAAATTGCAAATGATCTTGCTCTTTGGGGAAGCTTTCAACCACTTTATGATTTAATGCTAGAAAAAGATTCTAGTTTTTTAGACTAATTTCTTTTTATTACTAGAATTCTTCACTAAATCTTCAGGTTTCGCTTTTATCTGATCAAAACCTCCTGTTTCAATCCCAAAAAGCCTCTCAGGTGATGCAAGTTCTAATCCTGCTGACCCTAACTCCGGAGAAGAAAAAAAACCTAAAACATATCCGCCTTTAGAATACCCCATCAGAGCTCTTAGTTCTGGATCCAGATCTTCGGCAACTTCTGGAGGACATGAAAGATACTGATTTTCTTCCTGGCGTAACCAGCCCAAAGTGTAATGAATAAATACCCCTAATCTATTTTGATCAGTTTGGTTCCATCCCCCGCCATGTAAAACTGAACCTGTATAAATGAAAACAGATCCCGCTTTCATTTCTGCACAAGTAATTTCTTCTTCTAGCGGCTCTCTATCTTTATTCCATTTGTGAGAACCCGGAACTAGCCTTGTAGCTCCATTCTTTTCTGTAAAATCATCCACCGCCCAAACTGTACTTAATTGAGTTTCAATCTTTCTTGGAATATATCCTCCCCACACTCCTCGATCCCTATGAAGTATTTGTTCTTTTTCATTGGGTCCTATACTAATAGCTTGAGTGAAGTGAAGCTGATAATTATCACAGAAAGGTAATAAAAATTCAGAGCAGAGTTTATTAACTTGATCATTCATAGCCAACTCCTGGCATACAGAAGACCTAGGTATAAGTGCTCCAATCCTTCGAGTTTTAAAGCCACTGAACTCATCTTTACCTTCGAGAGCTTGATCTAGGTAAGGCTTTAACTGAGATCTCAAGCTAGAAATAGTTTTTTTGGGTATAACATTATCAATAATCAAGCCTGCGTCTCTGTCAAGTATTTCTGATATCGTTTCTAAAGAAGTGTCAGCTGTCACATGCTGTAGTTCTGGCATAATTATTCCTCCGAAATCTCTTCTGATTTCTTTAACGTTATATAAAGAGTGTAAATTCCAGAAGTTAGGAAAGCAATCAAAACTAAAGATTCTAAAGATTCGGCAGCCTTAAATAAGCCATTAGGGTTTGGAATAAAAATAGAGGATATTTGGGCAACAAAATACAATACAACTGCTTCCATCGTTCCCCTGCCAGCATCATGGAACCTTCTAACTGTTACTGACAAAGAAGGCAAAACCAAAAAAATCATATAGAGAGTAAAAAAATAAGGATAAAAATTTTCAGGATCAAAATCAGCGCCTTGGGAAATGCCTACTGCAACTGCTTCAGTAAAACTTACAACAACTGAAGATACAAAGAGAAATAATACAAACCACCAATACTCAGCTCTGGAAGCCTTACCCTGAAAATTAAAATAATTTTTAACCAGAACACTATCTATAGCTTCTCCAAATTTCATTATTTCACTCCTAGTTTAATTTTAACTTCTGACTGTTTATGGGCATCATAGGAATGAATATTTTCTAAATTTGAATTCGCAAATATTCTGGTAAAGAAATTTCTAATTGCCACCCCCAAAGGATTAACTACGTGATTAAACTTACCTTGAAAATTTGACCTTTTTTGAATCCAATGTCCTCTTCTGAGCCTAAGATCCTGATAATATTTTAATACTTTCCCTATGTCGCCATTAAGTTCTCTAATTAAATAAGCTAAAGTGTAAGAATCCTCAATTGAAATACAACCTCCTTGACCTAAAAAAGGTACCATAGGGTGCGCGGCATCCCCTAAAAGAACTACTTTCCCTTTATAAAGGAGAGTGGGTTGCTCTCTATCGAAGACTCCCCATCTATATACTTTTTCTGAAGCAGCAAAAATTTTTATAAGATTTCTATTCCAATCCTTAAAGACTTTAAGAAAATATTCGTGATCACCCTCTTCTCTCCAAGATTCCTCTTTCCATTCTGAGCTAGCTTGAATGGCCACAAAGTTCATCTTTCCTTCATGTCCAATAGGATAATGAACGACATGACTTTTAGGTCCATAGTACAAATTAACTTGATGATTGCCTTCAAACTCAGGTACTTTTTGAAGATCTAGCATTCCTCTCCAAGCTACAAAGTTTGTAAACTTAGGTTTTGAATTATCGAAATATTTTTCTCTCAGGATAGACCGAATACCATCGCAAACTAATATTAGATCTGCTTTAATCATAGAATCATCAGAAAAGAAAATCCTACCTCCTTCTATATCTACATCTTTTACATCATGGGAAAAATGAAGATTACCGCCAAGTTCAAGATATTTATCAGATAGAACTGTTACTACATCACGTCTATCTGAACAGATTAGACCTGAAAAGTTTGTACTAGTAATTTTTTTTGCAGTCTTATAACCCCTTACATATAACTTCTGAGGTGTATAACTTTGATTCTTAAGATCATCTAAAATACCGAGTTTTTCTAGAAGAGACGTTGCGTTCCTTGAAAGAGTAATTCCTGCCCCAAATTCACTAACACTTTCTGATCGCTCATAGATATTGGTTTCTATTCCAGCCTGCCTTAAAGCGTAACCAACAGTTAATCCTGATATACCAGCACCTATAATTGCAACATTCTGTAACATTAAAGACTTATTTTTTTAGAGCTTCCTCGACTTGCCAAAGAGTATCTTTACCAAAATACATTTCTTCTTCAATAAAAAATGTTGGAATACCAAAGACTCCTCGTTTTACTGCTGCGTCGGTATTTGATATTAGTTTTGATTTGATCTCAGGTTCTTGGATTTGATGCATAAGTAGTTCTGCATCAAAGCCAGATTCTTTAAAAGCAGATGATATAACTTCAGGATCGTCCATTTTTTTTTGCTCTTCCCACATATGTTTTATTATTTCTTCTATATATTGGGATAAATACCCTTCATTATCTGCAGCTATGGCTCCCCTCATAATTTGTAGAGTAATAATTGGAAAATAAGGATTCATCTTGAATTTATCTAATTCATATCTTTCAATAAACCTATTCATCTCTATTAATTGATATTCATTTTTATTTAGTATGCCCATAAATGCTTCCATGGGGGGTTTATTATTTGTGAGTTTAAAGACTCCGCCTAATAAAATAGGAATATAATTGAAAGAAGCTCCTGTTCTTTTTTCTATACTAGGGATTACCTTGTGACTTAAATAAGCATTTGGGCTTGCGAAATCAAAATAAAAATCAACCTTAATACCCATACTTTCTCCTTTATATTAATTAAGAATCTTCTCCAATAAATCGTTCTTCTTCACTATCAAATTCTTTAATTAGGTCTGAATAATCCTGATTAATACAAAGACCTCCTGCAAAGGATTGAAATGAGTTTTTTGAAACACCATCTCCATTTCTATATGAAGTACCAAATAGTGTCTCACATTTATCTTTCATAGATAGTCTCTCATCTCTTATTAACTCAGATAAGATAAAATCTTGTGTATATTCTTGATTTGACATTATTATTCCTTGATCATTCTCAGAATCCAAAATAATATATTTTTGGTCGTTATTCCATGAAGACCAAATAGGTAAATCATTAGATCTACCTTTACCTGGACTACCTGTATATGCAAATTCAGCCCAATATGACATCATCTGATTTGATAATTTCTTTGCTGCGGGGTAGGCTTCTTTACCTACTATAAACTGCTTCACAAGAAGAGAATCAAGAGCCCCTCCCATAACAAATATAATCTCCATAGCATGGGCAGAGCCAAATAGTTTTGCATAATTCATGCCATTAAACTCTGGTAACTCATCCCAATCAAAACGATAAACATACGTATCATTATGGCCTGAATTAACCAATTGACTTGCTGGAGTATCTGCTGCCCTTTGCTTCCAAAAAGCTGATCCATAGAAACTAACTGCATCATAATAATCTGGATCTATGATTTGTTTTGGTAGACTGCCAAAAGCTGAATATAATCCAGATGCTTCCTCCCATTTAACAAATCTTGGATTTAATGAGTTAAAAAACTTATTTTCATCTTTATTTGTACCAAAAATTATAGGAACTTTATTGGTATATTTATTAACAAAAGCATCATTAATTCCACCTAAAGGTATTACATGGCCATCGGGAAAAACTCTTGTCATTCCTTTTCTAAAAGGTTCTGCTTTTTTCGATGCTTCCAACAATTCAGAAGGACTTGTTCCCCTTAAGAGTTTGGATATATCTTCGTCAGACATGCTTTCCTGAAGATTAGTAGCTTCTTCTTGTGAATTTATTTCCAAAGAATTCAATAAAATCTCATTAAGGACCTGTTTAGAACCAATTGTGCCAGCTATTTTATTCTTTGGCATATAACTTTCAGATTCAGATATAGATGAATGCGAAACAATACCACTTTCTATAATTGCCTTATGGAAAAGACCAGCTGCCAAAGGAGAAGCAAATATAGCTGCAGTATTATGACCTCCAGCAGATTCTCCAAAGACCGTTACATTATTAAGATCGCCGCCAAAAGAAGATATATTTTCTTGAATCCATCTTAAGGCCATCAAATTGTCTAAAGTTCCATAATTACCTGACTTATCTTCTAGACTCGATTCAAGCTTAGAAAGCGAAGGATGCCTAAACCAACCTAAAGGACCCATACGATATTGAACAGTAACTACTATGAGATTATGTTCTGAAACTAATAAGCTTGGATCATAAATATCAGTTGCGCCTATAGTATTTCCACCTCCATGAATCCACATCATTACGGGCAGTTGGCCATCATTTTTAGAAATTTCTTCTAGAGAAAGTTTAGGACTCCAGACATTTAAATACAGGCAATCTTCGGAACCTTCCCACTTTTTTCCTGGTTCAGTGTTTCCCTCAATTATTGAAACAGGTTGAAAACATGCCGAAGAAAATTCAGTAGCTTCTAAAACACCTTTCCAAGTTGCAGGACGTTTAGGTGCCTTCCATCTTAACTCGCCAACTGGAGGCTCCGCAAAGGGGATACCTTTCCATACATACGTATCATTTTCTCCATCCATTCCTATTAGTGTGCCTTGCTTCAAATCTCGTATAGAATCTTTTATAGTCCCTTGACTGCATCCAATTAGAGTTAGAAAACCCAGTATTAATATTAAATTTATTGTTTTCATATAATTTAAATTTACCAATTCTTTAGTTTATGCTCTAATTATTACAGTTAATTATTTATGGCCTAATAGTTCTTTCTTTGATACCCAAATCGTGAGGTAAATTCTTATAAGCTGATTTTACCCACTCACATAATAAAGGCCTAGTGTCTCTAGGATCAATTATTTCTTCTATGCCAAACATTTCGGCAGTCCTGTAAGGAGAGCGAACATGATTTAAAGAATCTTCAATTTCTTTTTGTCTCGCTGCAGGATCAGGGCTAGATTGGATATCTCTCTTATATGCTGCCATAACTCCTCCCTCTATCGGTAAAGATCCCCAATCACCGGATGGCCAAGCATATCTTAAATTCAAACCATCGGTATTGGCATGTCCAGCTCCTGCTACTCCAAAAACTCTTCTTAGAATAATAGAAATCCAAGGGATTTTAGCCTGAAAAACTGAATGTAATGCTCTAACTCCTTGCCTTATTACACCTGACTCTTCAGCTTGTAAACCTATTAGGAAACCTGGATTATCTACAAAATTTACAATAGGAATATTAAAAGTATCACACATATCTACAAAGCGAGTCATCTTCTCTGCAGCTTTTGCTGTTACTGCACCTCCATCATGTCCGCAATCATTTGCTAATACGCCAACAGAATAACCATCTAGCCTGCCTAAGCCAACTACCAATGATCTACCATAACCTGAACCTATTTCAAAAAAACTATCTAGGTCTAATACCATTTCAAGAATATTGCGGACTTCATAAGGAGATTTTCTGTCTTTCGGAATTATTGAGATTAGATCTTCAGCTCTTCTATCGACTGTATCTGAAGATTCCTTTTTTGGAGGGACTTCCCATACATTTAAAGGCATAAAAGATAGATATTTTCTTATTTGATCTAAAGCATCTTCCTCAGAAACTGCTTCATTATCTACTACTCCAGCGGTTTTAGTATGGATATCACTACCTCCAAGTTCCTCTTTTTCCATTTTTTTACCAAAAGCTCTCTCCACTACAGGAGGTCCTGCAACAAACATCTGACTCGATCCTTTTACCATAATTGAAAAATGAGAAGCTACTACTCTAGCTGAACCCAAGCCTGCAACTGAGCCCATACATGCACCTACTACTGGCACTATACTTAACAATTTTATGATTTTCTCAAATCCTGGATTTGCTGGAACATAAGTAGCTCCCATAGATTCTAGACTTTTGACACTACCTCCTCCTCCGCTACCATCCACCAAATTAACTAAAGGTAACTTTAAGTATTCAGCCATCTTTAAACTATATAAAAACTTATTACCTATTCTTGCATCTGCTGCGCCACCCCTGACTGTAAAATCATCGCCAGCCACAACTATCTCTTTTCCATCTACAAAACCTCTACCGAAAATAAAGTTTCCTGGAATAAATTCTTCAATCTCCCCCTCTGGGTCATAAGTGACTTTACCTGTAATCTCACCTGTTTCATGAAAAGAGTCCTTATCTAATAATCTCTCTATGCGTTCTCTTACTGTTAATCTTCCCTGAGCATAATGATTAGCAATGCGTTCTATACCTCCCATCTCTTTGGCAAGTTCTGCTCTTTTCTGTAACTCTTCTAAATCTTTTTCCCAACTCATAATTACTTAATCCATATATGAAAACTAATAATGTCATACCCACAAAAGCTTGCAACCTTTCTTCTGGTTCAGTAAATTACTAAAAAAGAAAGGAGACTAAATTAATGCAGATTTCACCCATACCAACTTTATCAGAAAAAATTAACAATATTAGATTAAGAACAGCCGACATTGTTGCGAATAGAATCATTCCAAACGAAAGCACTATTTATGCTGGAGGAGATAAATCTAAGCAGTTGAGAAAGGAAATTAATTCAGAAGTAAAAAAGCAAGGATTATGGGCGCCACACTTACCTGAAGAATATGGAGGAATGGGTTTAGCATTTCTTGAACATGCTTACATGAATGAAGTTCTTGCCTGGTCTCCATTAGGCAATAGATTATTTGGAGTTATTGCTCCAAATTCAGGTAATCAAAAAATTCTAGTTAAATACGGAACTGAGGAACAAAAGAAAAAGTGGCTTGAACCTCTTATAGAACAAAAAATTGAATCTTGTTTTTCTATGACAGAACCTGACCAGCCAGGCTCTGATCCGAGATCTCTTCAAACAACCGCTAAAAAAGAAGGTGATGAATGGGTTATCAATGGTCATAAAATTATGACTTCTAATGGAGAAAGGGCAGATTTTGCTATTGTAATGTGCCGAACAGAAGAAGAAGGTGATGAAGGTAACTCAAACTCAAAAATGACTCAAATTATTGTTCCGACAGATGCTGTTGGATTTAATAAAGTGAGGTCTGTACCTATCTGGGGTCATACTGGGGGAGACCATTTAGAAATAATATATGATAATGTAAGAGTTCCTTTGGAAAATGCTCTTGGTTCTAGGGGCTCTGGGCACCAAGCTGCTCAAGATAGGCTAGGTGCTGGAAGAATATACCATTGCATGAATACAATCGGGCAAATGTGGAGAGCCTTTGATTTAATGGTCAAATATTCTACAGAAAGAGAAGTCCATGGTGGAAAACTTGAAACAAAACAATTTGTTCAAGGATTTATTGCTGATTCCTATATAGATATTCAAGCAGCAAGATTAATGACCATTCATTGTGCAGAAGTTATGGATAAAGATGGAGATCCAAGGGTAGATATTTCTGCTATTAAAGTCTTTGTTCCGGCTGCAGGGGAAAGAGTAATTGACAGAGCTATTCAATGTCATGGATGGAGAGGTGTATCAGGAGATACTCCCTTGGCTGGCATGTTTCAAGGCTTTAGAACTCTCAGGTTAGCTGATGGTCCTGATGAAGTGCATAGAATTCTTATTGCAAAACAAATCTTAAAAAAATATCACGATGGGCTTTCCTGGGACTTTGGGGTGTAATGATCTCCCATAGGAACTAACCTTACTGTTGAAGTGGCAGTAGCTACGACTTCATCTTCTTGGCAAAGTTCACTAGCTAAAAAACCGATGGTTTTTCCAAGCTTTATTATTCTTGAAGTGCAAGTTAATTGTCCTGGTCTTGCTGCAGATAAAAAACTTACATTGATATCTAATGTCATAGGATTGAATTTTCCATCTAACAGACCTATGACTAAATGTGCCATGGGCGAGTCCAACATTGCTGTTACAAACCCTCCTTGAACAATGGTTCCATTTGAGTGACATAATTCTTTTTTTGCATTAAAGGTCATAACTAAAAGAGGAGGATCTGACTGAAAAGATTTTAATTCTGCGCCTATAATTTCTAAGAAAGGAGCTCTGTAAGATTTTAATTCCAAAAACTTTTTTTCATCATTCATACAAACTCCTTTTTTTCTTTACGTAATTTACATTAAAGTAACGCTAATTATAAATTTATAAATAAGACAAAAGGGAAAAACTATGAATAATTTTCAGGAAGCTGTAGCTGTTGTTACAGGCGCAGGCGGAGGTATAGGGAAGGCTTTTAGCAAAAGGATAGCGAAACAAGGTTGTAAATTAGTAATTTGTGATATGAAGCCAGAGGCAGTAGATAAAGTTGTTGAAGATATAATTAAAGATGGCGGAGAAGCTATAGGACGAGTAATTGACGTATCTGATCATGAACAGATGACGTCTCTAGCTGATGAAACTTACGCTAAATTTAAGAAATGTAATCTTTTATTCAACAATGCTGGAGTCTTAGGACCTGGATTAATTAGAGGAGTAGATAAAAAAACTTTTGACTGGGTTTTGCAAACTAATTTAGGAGGAGTGTTTAATGGGGTCAACGCTTTTTTGAATAGAATGTTAACTCAAGAAGAAGAAGGCCATATTTTAAATACTAGTTCTGTAAGTGGTATTTTTGGTTGGGCAGGACTAGGTTCTTACTCAGCTAGTAAATTTGGAATCCTAGGTTTTTCTCTAAGTCTGGCTTCAGAGTTAAAAAATACAACAATTAATGTTAGTACTCTTTTACCTGGAGGAGTAGAAACAGGAATAACATCGGCAATAAGAAAAGACCAGTCCGATTTTGAAAAAATTGATTTATCTACTTTAGATTTAGAAGAAGCAACTGCTAAAGCTAAGGACAGCATAACTATTGAACCAGATCAAGCAGTTGATGTGATTTTAGACGGCCTAGATAGCAATGAACCCATTATTTTTACTCATAACGGATATTTAAAAGAACTTAAGGAATACACATCTAGACTTATTGACGCGATGGAAAGAGCACCATTCAAATAGAATACCCGCCGTCGATAGCTATCATCTGTCCCGTTATATATCCGGCTTCATTAGAGGCAAGGAATAAAGCTAACTCAGCAACCTCTCTGGGTGAAGCATACCTTTTTAATGGTAAAGCATTCATCAATTCAGACTCCCAATCTTCATCAAAGAAAGAATCATTCTGATCTTTAAGGCGATGGAAAATCCCTGCATCTACAATTCCTAAGGCAATACTATTTGCTCTAATATTATTAGGTCCCTCTTCTTTTGCTATTCCCTTTATCAATTGTTCAATAGCAGCTTTGGGTGCAACAGATAAAATATCGCCAGGAGGATACTTTAGTAAACCAGCTGAACTCATAAAAATATAAGAACCTCCTTTTTTACTTAAATGATCTAAAGTACTGTTAACTATATTAAAGAAGCCTTGAACATCTGATTGCATGACTTCATTGAAGGAATCAGTAGAAAGTTCTGAAATAATTTTTTGATCTATATCAAATCCAGCACAATTAATAACTGTATGAACTCTTTTAAATTCACTAAGGATCTCTTGAACTGTGAGAGAGACCTGTTTTAAGTCAATAATATCTAGCTTAAAATTATAAACTTTAGAAGAAGAGCTGCATTCTTCTAATAACTCTTTAGCTTTAGAACTATTATTCTTATAAGTAAATATTACAGGACAACCAGTTTCAGCAAAAATCTTTACAACTTCTGAGCCAATGCCTCCTGTACCTCCAATAACTAATATTGCCCCATCTGGAAAGGATATATCTTTTTTCATTAATATATTCTCTTATTAAAATGGTAATAAGTAAAATAGTGATGAAGCAAAACCACTAAATCGCTGCGCCCAACCATTCAAAAAAGCCCTGCTTCATCTTAGAGTGTGGGAAAGCTATATAAAGAAACTTAACGATATTAAGCCAAATTATGGGTGACAAGCTTTACCACTTAAATAGATGGAGATCTTTGGAGAGATATTTTTCTGGGGAGAAAAAGTACCACCTATCTATCGATTTACATTATATATGCCTATAAATAATTTGTATAGTACTATTTCTATTTTGGTCGGGACGGCAGGATTTGAACCTGCGACCACTTGACCCCCAGTAATTGAGTCCACTTAAAACCCTTGTTTTAAAAGCTTTTCATGGTTCACAATAGGGTTCACAAAAGATAAATACTAGTATAAAGTACACAATAGGTTCACAAGATAAATAAATGGCTAAATCTTTAAACGAAACTAGGGTAATTAAATCCAATACGGCTAAGACATTAAAGTCAAAGGATAAGCCCTATCAAGTGAATGATAAGACCCTTAAAGGATATTACATAAGAGTACCTACTGATAATGGTAAGAAAACTTATAACCTAAGAGTAAAAGTATTAGGTGAGTTACATCACGAGAAGATTGGTGACTGTTCTCTTATGACAGAAGCAGAAGCAAGAGAGAAAGCTACACAGTTTAAGAAACAATTAAGAGAAGGAAAGAAACCAATAACAGTAGATGAAAAGATTAACGATAAGACAACACTACTTGAAGTATTAGAAGACTACATTGCAGTAAGAGGAATAGGAGTAGAAATAAAAGAGTCCTACGCTAAACAAATGAGAGCCAACATTAAACGTACACCTTTTGCAAAGATGAAGATTATAGACATTGAATCTAAAGCTATAAGGGAATGGTATAGAAAAGGTAAAGGTAGTCCTCATGCAACTGAATACACCTACAAGAACATCAAGACACTACTTACATTTGCTAAGTCAGAAGACCATATAACTATTAATCCTACTGATAAGTTAGCTTATATGGGAAGGTATAAAGCTAACGTAAGTGACTTACATATTCCTTTAAAAGACATAAGTGAATGGATGGCTTCATTCGTAGCCTTATCCCCTACTCTTCCAAAGTATGAAAAAGAGAGACAAGACACTTCAGGCAATATGCCAAAGAGAATATCTAAGACTGCTAGAGACTTCATACTATTTATATTAACCACAGGAGTTAGGAAGGCTGAAGCTAGAGACTTAACTTGGGCAGATGTAGATTTTGACAACAAGCATTTAGATATACCTAGAAACAAAAGAGAAAGGTTTATGAGAATACCTATGACAAGGCTAACTCACGATATGTTGTTATGGAGAAAGAAACAAAACTTTCCAACTAAGTGGGTCTTTCCTAACTCTACAAAGACAGGTGGGTTCTACTATCCAGATAAAGCCTTAAAGAAGATAAGTAACTTTGCAGATGTAGGCTATGTTATTAATGCTCATGCACTTAGACATACCTTTGCTACTTATTGTGCTGAACTTAATTACAACTTAGAGGACACAGGCAGACTATTAAATCACTCTAAGAGAGACATAACAGATAACTATGTTGCAGTTAATCTAGAGAAACAAGTAGGACAATACGAAGAAGTCTTCAAACTAGTAGAGTCTAGGCAGGAGAATTGGGTAGATATGGGTGGTAAAACATACAAGACTCGTGGAGTTTATAACTTTCATAGAGTTTATTGGTATGACCAAGACTATGATTGGTTCACTATTGAAACTCAGCCTAGTAAAGAAAAAGGATATTGGTCTTACTTAGATTACGAAGATTAAGGAAAGAAAGAAATCTTTAACAAGTATTCAAAACCTTTGAGACTGAACCAATAGATACTCCCATTTTTCTAAGTTATTTCTCACAATTTGATATATCTACTTTTTTGTCGTCTCTATTACAATCTTTATACATTAATTGACCGTTGTTGTAGTACACCTCCTCAAGACCATCCTCTTTTCCGTCTTTGTAATTCGTTCTATCCATTAACAGACCGTTTTTGTGGAACACCTCCGAGAGTCCGTGTAGTTCTCCGTCTTTCCAGTTTTGTTTAGATTCCAGTTGACCGTTTTCGTAGAACTCTTCCCAGAGTCCATTGTTTTTTCCATCTGTCCTGTTTTTTTTTGATTCTAGTTGACCGTTTTCATAGTAATTCTCCCAAAGTCCCTCCCATTTTCCTTCCTTCCAAGTTCCTCTTATTTTTAGTTGACCGTTTTCGTAGTAAGTCTCAGAAAGTCCATGTAGTTCTCCGTTTTTATAGTTTGTTCTCGTCTCTAATTGACCGTTTTCATAGTAATTCTCTCGAAGTCCATCTTGTTTTCCATTTTTGAATTTTACTTTGAACTCTAATTGACCGTTTTCGAAGTAAACCACCGAAAGTCCGTCTATTTCACCATTTTTCCAGTTTCCTTTGGAACTCAATTGACCGTTTTCGTGATAATACTCAGAAGGACCTTCTCGTTTTCCATCTTTCCAGTTTTCTTT
>JAQWNM010000012.1 GCA_029268615.1 SAR86 cluster bacterium
GCTTCTTCAGCTGGTGCCTCTTCTACCGCTTCTACTGATGCTTCTTCTGCCGCTTCTTCAGCTGGGGCTTCTTCAGCTGGTGCCTCTTCTACCGCTTCTACTGATGCTTCTTCTGCCGCTTCAGCTGGGGCTTCTTCTACAGCTTCAGCTGGGGCTTCTTCAGCTGGGGCTTCTTCTGCCGCTTCAGCTGGCCCTTCTTCTTGTAATTTTAGCTCAGCTTTTTTAGCAATTAACTTTGCCTTCTTTTTTTCTTTCTTTTCTAACCTTACTTTAGTCTGATCTTCTGTTTCTTTAGATATGTCTACTAATTTACTTACTCTTTGGCTTAATTGAGCTCCTTGAGACACCCAATGATTCATTCTTTCGATGTCAATTTTAATATCATCTTCTGTAGGATTAAAGAAACCTATTCTTTCTATGAATCTTCCATCTCTTGGTTTTCGGGAATCTGCTACATGTATATGGAAAAAAGGACGTTTCTTAGCACCTGCACGGGATAATCTTATTGTTAACATATTTTAAAAAATGACTTTGAATCTGAAAAAGGAGTATTCTAAGTGAAAATGAGCACCTTTCAACTAAAATATGCTTTATTAACAAACTATTCTTAAATTTATTTGAAGATTTTTTGTTACTTTGTAAAAAATGATATAATTTGTAACTACTTAATAGACAAAAATTAATCTCATTAACCATTACATTTATATCTTATAGCAATAGCTAACCTACCTTGAACGAAATATCTCTTTGGATTCTACTTACCTTTATAGTCTTACTTGTTCTTATGTCTGCTTTTTTTTCTGGTTCTGAAACAAGTATGATGGCTATAAATCGCTATCGTCTAAAACACCTTGTTAAAGAAAAATATAAACCTGCTAAGAGAGTTACTAAATTACTTGAAAGGACAGATAGACTTTTGGGGGTCATTTTAATTGGTAACAATTTTACCCACACACTAGCTACAGCAATAGCAACAATAGTTGCTATTAGGGTTTGGGATGATAGTGCTGTTTTAGCAGTAACAGTATTAATGACTATTATAATGATAATATTTGCTGAAGTTATGCCTAAAACTATTGCAGCTTTAAAACCTGAAAGCATCGCATTTCCAGCCTCTTATGTCTTAAAACCATTATCAAAAATTTTAAGTCCATTAGTAACTTTTGTGAGTCTTATCTCGAATAATATTACTAAATTGCTAGGAGTGAATGCTGAAGAGCCCATTAAAGATGAATTAAGTAGTGAAGAATTAAAAACTATCCTTCAATCTTCTGGGGTGCCAAATAGACAACTTCAGATGCTAGTTGGTATATTTGATATGGATAATTTAAAAGTAAATGATGTAATGATTCCAAAGACTCAATTAAAAGGAATAGATATTTCTAAAGACATTAAAGATGTGCTTAAAGTGCTTGAAAAAAATGAGTTTGATAATCTACCAATATATGATGAAAACTTAGATAATTTAAAAGGAATTTTAACACTTGAGGGAGCAGCAAACTTTCTTATTCAAAACAAAAATAAAGAAAACTTATTAGAGTGTATGCAAGGCTTACAATATATTCCTGAAAATACTCCCCTCCATACGCAATTACTTAATTTTCAAAATGAAAAAAGATTAGTAGGTACTGTAGTTGATGAATATGGAGATATTCAAGGAATGATCACTAGGAAAGCTATCTTGGAAGAGATTGTAGGGAAACTTACGTCCGATACTAAAGAAGATTTAAATATTATGCCTCAACCTGATGGAGCATTTATCATAAATGGTAATCTTACTATTCGCGAGGTTAATAAAAGATTAGATTGGGATTTACCAGTGGAAGGGCCAAAAACAATAAGTGGACTTATTTTAGAAACGGCTCAAGCTATTCCAGTAAATAATGTAGGTCTAAAGATTGATAACTATAGTTTTGAGACTATTTTGATAAAAGATAATGTAGTTAAAATGGCAAAGGCTCATAAAATAGAAATAAAAAAAGAGGAAAGTACAGACGATGATTAATGAATTTTGGAATCTTATTCAAGCAACTTGGCAAACAGGTATTAGGGGTATTGGCATTGATCAACTAATAATATGTCTATTAATTATATTTGGTGGATTGATAACAAGATCACTTATAAGCACAAAATTAGTGGATAAATTGGCTAATCTTACAAAATATACGGAATCAGGATTCGATGATGAAATAGTAGAATCTCTGAGAGCTCCAATAGGAATGATCCCCATTGCATTTGCTTTGTATTTAATTACCATTTTTCTTCCTTTAACTGGATCCTTAGATTTAATAATTACCAACCTAGTAGTTATGGTAGTAATTTATACAATTTTTAGCGCACTCTCTAATATTACTAAGCCATTCTTTTCTCTATTAGGAGAAAGTACTTGGTTAACTCAAGCTATGTCCTTATGGTTAAATAGAGTTGCTAAAGTCATCATTTGGATTATAGGAATTACAATGATGTTAGATGTATGGGGCATTGAAATAGGCCCTATAATTGCTGGTCTAGGTCTATTTTCAGTAGCAGTGGCTTTAGGTGCTCAAGATATGTTTAAAAATATCATAGCTGGTATTTTTATCATTAGTGAGAAAAGATTCCAGCATGGAGACAGAATTAGAGTAGGTGATGATCTTCATGGAATTGTTGAAAACATAGGATTTAGATCAACAGAAGTAAGGTTATTAGATACATCCCCTGTTTTTGTACCTAATACAGACCTATCTGATGCTCAATTAATCAATCATCAGAATATGAGCTATCGAAGGATAAATTGGACAATTAATGTTTTGTACAGCACCTCTGTCCAAGAATTGAAAGACATCTGTCACGAAACAGAACTCTTCATAAAAGATTGTGAAGATTTTTCTGAAAATCCAAATCAAGAAAACTTTGTCAAAGTAACAGAACTAGGATCAAGTTCTATTGATATAACAATTCTTTGCTATGCAGAGCCAATGGATTTCACTAACTTCTCACAAGTAAAACAAAATCTAATTTTTGAAATAATGGATATAGTAAAAAGAAATAATTCTGATTTTGCTTTTCCAAGCAGGACTGTGTATATGGATAACTCAGAGGAATGAATTCTTTATATATAAAAAAGGAGCTAAATGCTCCTTTTTTTTAATTAAATACTATAGATAGTAAGCTATAGATGACAAGCCTAAAGCTAGTATAAAGCTAGAAACTATAACAGCCCTAACTGATGTTATAACTGGAATCATCTTACCCCATATAGCATTTGCTTCGATTGCAAGAATGATTGCTAAACCCAGATACAAACCAGATGCACTCATTGTTCCGCCAAATAAATAACCTCCGTGGGGATAATGTGCTGAAGAAACCATAAAATAAAGCATAGCCACAGAAAAAAGAGTATTTGTTCTTGAAGCTAACGCTGCTTTGGGTCCTGCTGTGGAAGCATCTCCTTCTTTTAATCCAATTACTATCTTTTGGTTAGGCCAAATAATGCCCCAGACATTTAACATCATAAAAGTGCCCATTACGACCCCTAATATAATATCTGTTGTTATTCTCATAGTAACAAAATGCAATAAAACTAAACCGGTTAGGAAAGTTAAAAATGCAGCCCATCTGAACCACCAAAGAGCTCTAGGTGCTAACTTAGAAACTGCATCTTTCCTAGCTGATTCTTCAGCTTCTTTAAAGTATTCAGTTTGAATAAAATTGAAATAATAAAGTAAACCAATCCAAGTAATGCCAAATAAAATATGCCACCAACGAAACATCATATTTAAAAGATCTTCCATATACCCTCCTTATTTGCTTAACTTTATCACAATAGAAATATTTTTATAATTAAAAGAGAAATAAAAAAGCCCCTTTCGGGGCTTTTTCTTTACATCATACCAGGCATTCCACCCATGCCTCCCATATCAGGCATTCCTCCAGGCATTCCTCCAGCTGCTCCACCACCTTCTTCAGGTGCGTCAGCAATCATAGCTTCAGTAGTTAGCATAAGGCCCGCAACAGAACCAGCTGCCTGTAAGGCAGTTCTAGTAACTTTGGCAGGGTCTAAAATACCCATCTTAATCATGTCGCCATATTCTCCAGTACCTGCATTAAAGCCATTATTATCTGTTTGATTTTTTACTTTATCTAAAATAACAGAAGCCTCTTCACCAGCATTAGTCGCTATTTGTCTCATGGGCATTTCCATAGCTCTTAAAGCGATTCCTATACCTACATTTTGATCTTCATTATCGCCAGTTAAGTTTTCAATGGATTGAAGTGCTCTAATTAAAGCTACTCCACCACCTGCAACTACTCCTTCTTCAACAGCTGCTCTTGTTGAATGAAGTGCATCCTCTACACGGGCTTTCTTTTCTTTCATTTCAACTTCAGATCCAGCTCCTACTTTTATAACAGCTACTCCACCGGCTAGCTTAGCTACTCTTTCTTGCAATTTCTCTCTATCGTAGTCAGATGAAGTATCTTCTATTTGTGCTCTTATCTGATTCACTCTTCCTTCTATCGCTTTAGCATCTCCAGCACCATCAATTACAGTAGTATCTTCTTTATTCAGCTCAACTCTTTTAGCTTGTCCTAAATCTTCGATAGTAGCTCCTTCTAAAGAAAGTCCTACTTCTTCAGAAATGACTGTAGCACCTGTAAGAATTGCTATATCTTCTAGCATAGCTTTTCTTCTATCACCGAAGCCAGGAGCCTTACAAGCAGATACTTTAACTACTCCTCTCATGTTGTTAACAACTAAAGTTGCCAAAGCTTCTCCCTCAACATCTTCCGCAATAACTAATAGAGGTTTTCCAGCTTTAGCTACCGATTCTAGCAATGGAAGCAAGTCTCTAATATTAGATATTTTTTTGTCATGTAAAAGAATATATGGGCTCTCTAATTCAGCAGTCATCTTGTCTTGATTATTAATGAAATAAGGAGATAAATAACCTCGATCAAATTGCATGCCCTCCACAACTTCTAATTCGTTATCAATGCCACTACCTTCTTCAACAGTGATCACTCCTTCCTTGCCTACCTTTTCCATAGCTTCCGCAATAATCTCACCAACAGAAGTATCACTATTTGCAGAAATAGTACCTACCTGAGCTATAGCATTATTATCTGAACACGGTTCAGCTGCTGCTTTAATCTTTTCTACAGCTTCTGTTACAGCCTTATCAATTCCCCTCTTTAAATCCATAGGATTAAAACCAGCCTGAACAGACTTAAGGCCCTCATTGACTATTGCCTGAGCAAGAACGGTAGCAGTAGTAGTTCCATCACCAGCTTCATCAGATGTCTGAGATGCTACTGATTTGACCATTTGCGCCCCCATATTTTCAAACTTATCGGCGAGCTCTATTTCTTTAGCCACAGAAACTCCATCTTTAGTTACTGTAGGTGCTCCAAAAGACTTATCTAAAATCACATTTCTGCCTTTGGGACCTAATGTAACTTTTACTGCATCCGCTAAAACATTAACGCCACTTAGCATTTTTTGTCTTGCTGAATCTCCAAAATTGACTTCTTTAGCCATCTCTTTTCCTCTTATGTGTTTAAATTATTTTTCAAGAATACCAAGAATGTCGCTCTCATTAAGAACAACTAACTCTTCGCCATCCACTTTTACTGTATTATTTCCCGCATACTGCCCGAATACTACAGAATCTCCCTCTTTAACAGCTAAAGCTTGTACATCGCCATTATCCAAGGTTTTACCAGGGCCTACAGAAATAACTTCTCCTTGAGAAGGTTTCTCGGCTGCTGATCCGGGAAGAACAATGCCCCCTTCCGAGGTTTGCTCGTCATCACTGCGTCTAACTACGACTCTATCTCCTAATGGTCTCAATTTCATTCTAGTTATCTCCACTAATCATTGTTAAATAAGACTTTAATTACTCAAAGTCTAAAAAGAAGCGCCATTCTAAAGCAGAAACCATACTAGTCAATGCTTTTAGAGGATTCTTATTAAGAATTAACTTCTAACCTGAAAAGTATTTGGGGTCTTTTTGATTTATTTCAAGATATTTTAAATAATTTAATCTTCTTTTTTGAACTCACCTTCTATCCAGTCATCATCAATAGAAGTGGGATTCTTTTTAGAAGAGATAGGATTTACAAATAAATTAGGAAGAAAAAACATCATAAGGTTTCTTATTACTAATCTTACTTGCGGTACTAAAAACAAAAAACCAATTGAGTCAGTAAAAAACCCAGGTGTAAGCAAGAATAAGCCTGAAATAATTAAAAAAAATCCTGTAGATATTTCTTCTGTGGGCATTTCTCCATTTCTAACTTTAACCTTCGCCTTCATTAAGGCTTGAAATCCTTGTGCTTTTATAACCATGAGGCCTATAATTGCTGTCAAAATAACCAATGATATTGTGCTTATAGCACCTATAAATGATCCTACTTGAATTAAAAAATACATTTCTATGATCGGCAATATAATGAATATAGGTAATAAGAATTTCATAATTTATTCTTTAAATTTAAGGGCTAAATAAAAATAAACAAGTATTCCTAAAAGATCTGCAACGAAATCTAGAATTTCTGATGATCTAGATGGAATATAACTTTGTGCCACTTCTATTCCTAATCCATAAAATATTAATAAAAAAGTTATCAATAAATAGTAATTCTTTTTTGTAGAGAAGTCGGACAACCAGCTTAAAATAAAAAAAGAAAAAAAGTGGAATACTTTGTCTAAATATAATATTCCTGAACTATTTACTGAAGGCTGAATGGCCAAATAACTTACTAAAATAAAACTGAGAAATAATAATAATCTAAATAAAGTTATCAAATGAAATACTACTCTTTAGAAGATGAAATCTTTAAAGATAAAAATATTGCTGGTAATCCCATCAAAGATGCATAAAGAAAGAAATTAAAATATCCTACTTCATCAACCACAAATCCAGAAAATGCTGAAATTAATTTTGCTGGTACTGTAGCTAATAAAAATAGAAGAGAATACTGGGTAGCGGTAAAAGTTTGGCTGGTTATAGAAGAAAGATAAGCTATAAGAACCGTGGAAGCAACTCCTTGACTAAAATTATCAAGGGCTATGGTTAAGGATAAGAATAATAGATCATGACCTCTGGTTTCTAAGAAAGCAAACATTAAATTTGTTATGCAGACTAATAGTGCGCCTACTATTAATATTTTTTTAATGCCGTTTCTGTAAATTAAAAGTCCCCCTGCAAATGCCCCAAATATAGTAACTAATATACCAAAAGCATTGGTTATAGTAGCTACTTCTTCTTTACTGAAACCTGCTTCTCTGTAGAAGGGCATAGCCATAGGACCAAGTATAATGTCACTAAACCTATAAAAAATCACGATCAATATAATTAAAATGAAATTATTTTTATAACGCGAGATAAAGTCATTAAAAGGAGAAATATAAGAGTCTAGAAACCATCCGATTGGATCTGAAAATACAGATATATAGGGTTTGATTACTCTTTCAGGTTCTGAAAGAGTAAAAAATAAGATTATTGAAATTACTATGATGATAAGAGCTGCAAGTATATAAGCAGTGGACCAATCAAAGAAACTAGCTACAAAAAAAGAAACTACTTGTGATACTAAAAAGGCTCCTCTCCATCCAGCTTGATACATTGCAGTTGCTTCGCCTAACTCTTTTTCTTGTACCATTTCTATTCTAAGTGCATCAACACAAATATCTTGAGTAGCAGAAGCAAAACCAGTAGCCAGAGCAAAAATAACTAGAGGCAGTAAAGATTGAGAAGGGTCAGTTAAAGCCATTCCAAAAAGAGTTAAAGATATGAATAGTTGACTAAATACTAGCCAGCTCTTCCTTTGACCCAATAAATAAATAAAAGGAATCTGGAGCCTATCAACGAATGGAGCCCAGATTGCCTTAAAAGAATAGGTTAAAGTAATTAAAGACAGCAAACCAATTGCTGCTCTGCTGATTTCTGATTCAGATAACCAAAAATTTAAAGGGTCTATCAACATTCCGTAAGGTAAACCAGACGAAAACCCCAATAAAAGTATGAGAATTAGTTTAGGCTGAAAATAATTTAAAAGAGCTTGTTTCCAAGAATGAACCATTTATAACTAATCTCTAAAATTAACAAACTGCAAAGGCATATCAAACCCAGCTTCTTTTATCTCTTCTATAATAGACTGCAGGTCATCCCTTTTTTTTCCAGAAACTCTAACAGAGTTTCCTTGTATCGAAGCTTGGATTTTATTTTTAGATTTTTTAATAAGCATTGTTATATCCTTTGCTAGATCTCTATCAATTCCTTCTCTTAGCATTATTTTCTTAGTAGCTTTACCTGTAGAAATTTCAGTTTTCTCCTCAGCAAGACATTTCAAATCTATTTTTCTTTTTGACAAATTATCATGCAAAATGGGTAGCATCTGTTGGACTTGGAATTCTTCTTTTGCAGTTAAAAAAATTTCTTCCTCTAATAACTGAAAACTTGATTCAGTTCCTTTAAAATCAAACCTGTTGTCGATAACTCTTTGAGCCTGATCAATTGCGTTCGTTACTTCATGTTTATCTAGTTCAGATTGTATATCGAAAGAAGGCATAACAAGCTCCTGCATATTTTTAAGCATTTAGTTTAGTTTGTAGTGACTAGCAAAAAAAGATTTTTTTAATAAAATTTAATGAGTTGCTGTATTATAATTATGTTCTGGTGCCAATTAAATTTGGATAAACGGGAAACTGGTGAAAAATATTACTTTAATCCAGTGCTGCCCTCGCAACGGTAATAGAAGATTTTATGCTCTAAGCCACTGCTTTTAATAAAGTGGGAAGGCGGTATAAACATTTTGTCAAAACAAAAACTTCTTAAGCCCGGATACCGGCCAGAAAATTTTAAATTTTACTAATTACGATGGGTAATTCTATGATTAAAAAAAACTTTATTTTAGTTTTTCTTCTCTATGCTTCTTGCACCCTTTCAACTAGTCAATATGATGAGATAATCACAGTTGCAACCAAGATTCCAACTGAGGACTATAAAATTCCAGCCACTATAGATGTCATAGACCAAAAAAATATAAAGGAAACTCAACCTACAGATATGCTGAACTTACTCAGCTCTTCTTTAGCTATAGATACAAGCTCTAATGGCGGTCCAGGACAAGTTGGTTCTCTTTTTCTAAGAGGCTCTAATAGTAATCATGTCCTCGTTAAGGTTAATGGAGTAAAGATAAATCCCTCTACGGCTGGAGGAGCTTCTATATATAATTTAGACCCTAATTTGATATCCAAAATTGAGATAGGTTCAGGTCCCTTCTCATCTATTCATGGGTCAGAAGCTATTGGTGGAGTAATAAATATTTCAACCAAAAATAATACTCTACTTAATAAAATTAAACTAGGTTTAGGTATCGGACCTGATAATCATGTAAAAAAATACTTTCAAGCTAGCAAAAGATTTGACGAGACCTCTTTGGATTTTACAATTTTAGATAACAGTACAAACGGATTTCCAGTACTAAGTAATTCGTCTTTGGATAGAGGGTATGAAAATCAAAGTATTATCGCAGGCTTAAGCCATAGATTTAAAAGACTAAATATGGATATTTCTAATTGGTCCTCCAAGGGTAATGTTGAATATCTAGTTTTTGGTAACCCTGTCTCTCAAGATTATGAGAACAAGGCTTCGTCCGCTGATTTTGAACTTCTGCTAACAAAAAACCACTTAATTATCATAAATCTTCACTCTTCAAAGGATTTAATATCTCAAAATAATCTGAATTTTCTAGGCATCTTAGATTTCACTGAAACACTAAGGAATTCCTATGAAGTCTTAATTCACAAATCAAACTCTAAATCGCTTTCTTACAGTGCTGGTTATTCAAAGGAACATGAAGATGTTGATTATTCTAGCTATGGATCTTTTTTTAATAAAAAATTAATTACTAATTCTTTTTTTGGCACTATTGGATGGTCATTTAATAAGAATTACTTAATGCTATCAGCAAGACAGGCTGAGCATGAAACTTACGGAAATCAGTTTTCTTGGAATATCGGATACCTTAAACCTTTAAATTCTTCTTGGTCCCTTAATCTAAATACTGGAAAAGCATTTAGATCTCCCAATAGCTCTGAATTATATGGATTTGGTTCAAATAAAAACTTGTCTCCTGAAGATTCGAAAAGCTATGAGATAGGTTTAAGAAAAAGAAAAGAAGATTATGATCTTAAGATAGTTTACTTTAATAACAAATCAAATAATTTAATAACATTTGACTTTTTGGACTATGTTCTTAAAAACATTGAAGAATCTAAAAATAAGGGTTTAGAACTAAGATATAAGTGGAGTAAAAGATATCTGAATGGAAGTTTAATTATAAGAAAGCAGAATCCTATAGACCAAAATGGAGATTCTCTTTTAAGGAGATCTCAAAAATCTGCAAGTTTAAATCTAAATAAGGATATATCAAGCTATATGGTTAATTTTAGCCTTTCTACATTTAGTAGAAAAAAAGATTTCAGTAAATTAAAAATTCCTGGTTACTCAAGAATTGATTTGTCAGTAACTAAAAAAATTACTAATAAGTTAATGATTGCTCTAAAGATTCAAAATTTAAATAATAAAGAATATTTTACAGCGACATCATCAAATGGTTATTATCTGAATCAAGATAGATCAATATGGCTAAAGATAAATTATGAATTTTGAGGTTTCAATTGAAAAAAAGAATTACTAGAGTCACAACAAAGAAAGGTGATGATGGATCTACAGGAATGGCAGATGGATCTAGAATAGATAAATCAAGTAATTTAATTAGCTCTATAGGTGAAATAGATGAACTAAATTCATGGATTGGTTATATTTGTTCCTTACCAGAACTGGCAGAAGAAGCAGACTTCTTAAAAAATATTCAGAATTGTCTTTTTGATATAGGTGGCTCATTAACTATGCGCGCTAAAACTAATTTTGATATTTCAAATACTTTATTAATGGACCAAAAAATTAAAACTATCAATAAACTCCTTCCTGAATTAGAAAACTTTATATTACCCGGAGGTCATCAAGTCTCTTCTGCAATACATTTAACAAGAACGGTTTGCCGAAGAGCAGAAAGATCAATTGTAAAAGTTCAAGAATCCGAAAAGGTAGATGCAAATTGCATCGCTTATCTTAATAGACTTTCTGATTTTTTGTTTGTTTTGGCTCGAAAGATTAACATTAACTTAAGAGTTAAAGAAGTTACTTGGTCTCAAAAGAAGTAATTACTCAAGACTTGCTTTAAAAGCGTTCCAATTAAAAGATTTACCCGGATCAGTTTTCCTGACGGGTGCTATTTCAGAATGTCCTACAATATTTTCTAATAAAATATGAGGATAATTTTCTAGAAGGGTTTTTGAAACTAATCCAAGAGTTGAATATTGTTTATTGGTATAAGCTATAGTATCTGTACCTTCTAACTCAATACCTATTGAGAAATCATTACAATTTTCTTTACCTTTAAAAGAAGAAATTCCAGCATGCCAAGCGGCTCTATTAAATGGAACAAATTGTGTTAGCTTTCCTTTTCTATCTATAAAAAGATGACTTGAAACTTTTAATTCTTTTATGTCTCCAAAATAAGGATGTTCAGTTGAATTTAAGTTATTTATAAAAAAGTCCTGAACATAATCTCCACCAAACTCTCCAGGAGGTAAGCTAATATTATGAATAACTATAACTGTAATATCTTTTTCAACGGGTCTTAAAGAAAAATTAGGAGACTCTATAAATTTAACTCCCTCTAACAAATGATTCTTGATTTTGAACAAAAAAATATCCCTTAATACTATACTTTTACCAATAGTTTTCCTGTATGTCCGCCATTAAACATAATTTCAAGTGCACCAGGAAAAGATTCAATCCCATTCTCGTAATGGGCAGGCATTTTTAGTTTACCTTCTTTATAAAACTTCAGAAGATCTTTTATGGCCCGATCATACTGATCAGCAAAATGCATCACAGTAAATCCCTCCATTCGTGAATATTTCTCAGCTAATCTTAAGTAAAGCCTGGGTCCTTGCACATATCGTTTTTCTGTTTCAAAACTTCCATATTGAGAAATAGCTCCGCAAATAATTACTCTAGCTCTATCTTTAATATGATCCAATGCAATATCAAGTATATCTCCACCTACATTATCAAAAAATACATCAATTCCTTCAGGTGCTAGATTGCTCAACTCTGAGTCAACATCTTGATTTTTATAATCAATAGCTCCATCCATACCTAATTCATTGATAATAAAATCACTTTTGCTAGGTCCACCTGCTATGCCTATAACTTGAGCTCCTCTTATCTTTGCAATCTGGCAGGCTACACTCCCAACGGCTCCGGCTGCAGCTGAGACAAGAACAACATCTCCTGATTGGACTTCTGCAACTTTAAGCATTCCAAAATAAGCTGTCAGGCCTGTTCCAACTCCAAGAATTCCTAACTGGACAGGTAAATCTAATTCAGGATTTGAAACCTTTTGAAAAGCCTCAGCGGCCATAGTCACATGTGTTTGAGCCCCCATAGGTCCGCTAACCATTTCTCCTTCACTAAAATTGTCTGATTTACTTATCAACACTTTCCCTATGCCAAGGGCCGTGACTGCCTCTCCTAAACCTGCTGTCCCATGAAACGCATCCTCACTAAGAGTAGTGCGTATAAATGCATCTATGGAAAGAGTGTCAACTTCAACTAAAACCTCTCCATCTTCAGGAGCCCGAGCTATGCCTTCCTCTAAATCAAAATTTTCTTTTGACGGATTCTGTTCAGGTCTAGATTTTAATATTATTTTTTTACACCTTGGTAAATTAGATAACTGATTCATCTTTTCTCCTTTGTAGATATTATTGAATACTTCTTAATTCTTTTGGCAGTCTAAAAGCTACTCCTTCATCAACTCTATCATAGCTAAAAGGATATTCTATTTTATAATCTACCTTAACAGCTTCTATAACCTCTTTAACCAAGTTTTCTGGAGCAGAAGCACCTGAAGTGATACCTATAATAGATTTACCTTTAAACCATTGAGGATTTAAATCTTGAAAAGTATCTATAAGGTAAGATTCCACACCTGATCTTTCTGCTATTTCTCTCAATCTATTAGAATTAGAGCTATTTTTTGAACCAACAACAAGGATTAAATCTGCTTCTAAGGCTAACTGTTTAACTGAATCTTGTCTATTCTGGGTTGCGTAGCAGATATCATCTTTTCGAGGCCCTGTAATTAAAGGAAATCTGGATTTAAGCATTGCAATTATTTCCCTTGTATCGTCAACGGAGAGTGTAGTTTGAGTGACATAAGAAACTTCTTCAGGATTATTTATTTCTAATAATTGGGCATCTAAGAATGACTCTACAAGATAAATTTCACCGCCAAGAGATTTGCTGTATTGACCCATTGTCCCTTCAACTTCTGGATGATTGGCATGCCCTATTAAGATACATTCCTTTCCTGATTTAGAATGCATTTGGACTTCTGCATGAACTTTACTTACTAAAGGGCAAGTTGCATCGAATATTTCAAGATTTCTTTTATTAGAACTTACCTGGACCGATTTTGCCACTCCATGGGCGCTATAGATAAGTGTTTGACCCTCTGGAACTTGATCTATATCTTCAATAAAGACTGCACCTAATTTCTTTAATTCATTAACGACAGTTCTGTTATGCACGACTTCATGTTTAACATAAACAGGAGCTCCTCTAGTCTTTAAAACTTGTCTTACTATTTCTATAGCTCTGTCTACGCCAGCGCAGAAACCTCTAGGATTGGCTAGTATTATTTTCATCAACACCTTCTTCTATAAAAAAGAAATAAATAATATAAAGAATTGCACCTATAGTAATCCAGGTATCGGCTAGGTTAAATATAAAAAAGGAATAATTTGCATAATGTAAATGAATAAAATCCACCACATATCCATACAAAAATCTATCTATTAAATTTCCTAATCCTCCAGATAATATAAATAACATAGCTATAGTCTCAAAATAGCTCTTCTTTCTAATGCTTATAAGCAGAAAAAAAAAATATCCAATAACTAATGAGATTAATATGACTAACATCCATCTCATTAGTAAACCACCATCACTCAAAAAACTAAATGCTACTCCTGAATTATGAACTAAAGTGAAATCCAGGAAAGGAAAAATATTAATTGATTCTCCCAAAAATTGGCTTGATGAAATTAAGTTCTTAGAAACTTGGTCTAGTCCAACTGCTAAAATAAGAAATATTAATATATAAAGAATTCTCATCTATTAAGCATACTTACGTATTTCACCTAAATCTTCTATATTTTCTATGCACCTTTTACATATTGAAGGATGATTTTCTACTGATCCAACTTCAGGCCTGCTATGCCAACATCTCTCACATTTATCATGCTCAGATTTTAGTACTTTAAGTCTTAGACCATCCATATTTGTTCCTTCACCATGCTGACCTAGTTCAAATATCTTTGCTTCTGAGGTTATAAAAATAAATCTTAATTCTTCCTCAAATTTTTCTAAAACTGATTCTATTTCTTTCGAACAATATAAATGGATTTCAGCATCTAATGACGAACCTATCAAACCAGAATTTCTTGAAGATTCTAGTACTTTATTCACTTCAGTTCGAATCAATAATATTAATTCCCAATCCTTATTGGATATAAAACCTTCCTTAATAGAAGGCCAATCCTTGGACCACTCCTCTAAAAAGATAGAATCAGATTTTGGCTTTAATGACCTCCATGCTTCTTCTGCTGTGAAGCTTAAAATAGGAGAAATTGCTCTTAGTAAAAATCCAAGTATTTTATAGAGAGCCGTTTGAGATGATCTTCTAGCTATGGAATTACCTTTAGAGGTGTATAACCTGTCTTTTAAAATATCTAGGTAAAACCCTCCAAGATCATTAGTACAGAAATTTTGTATTTTTTGAAATACTATATGAAACTGATAATTTGAAAAAGCATCAATGATTTCTTCTTGAAGATTTTTAGTCCTAGTTATCATCCATTTATCTAATTCCGCTAAGTCCTTGATATCTAAAGCATCCCTTGAATCATCATAATCATGTAAATTTCCTAATAAAAAACGTATAGTATTTCTAATTCTTCTGTAAGAATCAGCGGATCTTTGGAGTATTTCTTCTGATACCACCATTTCATTTCTATAATCTGTAGCAGATATCCAGGCTCTTAGAACATCTGCACCTTTTGAGTCCCAAACTTGCTGTGGAGATATAACATTTCCAATTGACTTAGACATCTTTTTACCTTCAGAATCAACCACGAAACCATGAGTTAGCACTGACTTGTATGGCGCAGAATCGTTTATAGCAATGCTGGTTAATAAAGAAGATTGAAACCATCCTCTATGTTGATCCGAACCTTCTAAATAAAGATCAGCAGGAAATTCTAAATCATTATCATCGTTAAGAACACATTCATGAGTTACTCCTGAATCAAACCAAACATCTAGACAATCTGTGACCTTTTTATAATTTTTAACATTACTGTCTAATTCTTTAATGTCCACTTGATGCCAAGCATCAATACCTCCTTTTTCAATTAATAAAGCAACTTTTGTAATGATATCTGACATATTAGGATGTAATTCATTGGTTTCATCATGAATCAAAAGAGTGATGGGAACTCCCCAAGCTCTCTGTCTAGAAATACACCAATCTGGTCTACCCTCTAACATACCTGACATCCTGCCTTTGCCCCATGTAGGCTCCCATTTTACTTTCTCTATTGAATTAATAGTTTTATTTAAGAGGTCTTTTTGCTTCATTCCGACAAACCATTGAGGGGTAGCCCTAAACATTAAAGGAGTTTTATGTCTCCAGCAATGAGGATAACTATGTTCATAATTAGAGCATGAAAATAGAGTATTATTATGTCTTAAAACTTCGATAATTTTTTCATTAGACTTAAAAGCAAACATACCGCCCACATGCTCTACATCTTCCTTGAAAGTTCCATTATCTTTGATTGGATTAATCACAGACAAGTTATAATCTTTAGCTGCAATAAAATCTTCCATGCCATGCCCAGGAGCGGTATGTACAATACCCGTTCCTGCATCAATTGTGACATGGTCGCCTAATATAATTTTAGATTTTCTATCTAAATAAGGGTGTCTTGCTGTTAATCCTTCAAGATTTTGACCGCTACAGTTAGCCAACTCTTCAAACTTGGAGATTCCAATCCTCTCTAAAGTTGCTTTTATTAAATCCTTAGCCACCAGTAAAACCAATTCTTTAGCTTCCATTGAAACTTTTATCAAAGAATATTCCAATTCACCATTCACGCAAAGTGCTACATTTCCTGGCAAAGTCCAAGGAGTTGTAGTCCAGCTTGCCGCAAGAATGGGTCCTTCTATTGATTTCTTAAAGATAGGCTCTAAATCAACAGCATCTAAAGGAAATCCAAAATCTATAGAAGTAGAAATCTTATCTTGATACTCCACCTCTGCTTCAGCTAATGCTGACCCACAGGAAGAACACCAGTGAACTGGCTTTTCTCCTCTTTCCAGAAATCCCTTTTCTACTATCTTACCAAGAGATCGAACAATATTAGCTTCAAACTTAAAATCCATTGAAAGATAAGAATTCTCCCACCTTGCCAAAACACCTAACCTAGCAAATTCTTTCTTCTGTATCTCTATTTGCTTTGAAGCATAGGACCTGCAAGCTTCTCTAAATTCGACAGCCGAAACCTTATGGCCGACTTTGCCTAATTTTTTTTCTACATTCAACTCAATTGGTAAGCCATGACAGTCCCAACCTGGAATATATGGAGAGTATTTACCATCAAGGGTTTGAGATTTGATTACAATATCTTTCAATACTTTATTAACAGAATGGCCTAAATGAATAGCTCCATTAGCATAGGGAGGGCCATCATGGAGGATAAATACAGGCTTATTCTGTCCTTTTAATTCCAGCTTTTTATGTAAATTAATAGAATCCCAGTATTTAAGCATTTCAGGTTCTCTATTTGGTAAATTTGCCTTCATAGAGAAATCTGTTTTTGGTAAATTTAAAGTATCTTTATATTTTTTCATAATTAAATTTCGTGCACTTTATACGAAATAATCTCTAGCTGCTGATATATCTTTTGATATTTGCTTTTTAAGAGATTCAAGATCTTTAAACCTTTTCTCGTCTCGTACTTTTTTAAGAAATTCTACTTCTATATTTTCTCCATAAATTTGATGACTGAAATCTAAAAGATGAACTTCTAGAACTGGCGTTTCTCCACCTACAGTTGGTCTTGTTCCCATGTTAGCTATTCCATTAATCACCTTTCCTTTAAGTTTTCCTTTAACAATATAAACACCGGAAATTGGCAATTTATTTTTTGGTAACCAAACATTAGCTGTTGGAACTCCAATAGTCCCGCCAAGTTGTTGACCATAAACAACTTTTCCAGAGTAACTATAAGGACGTCCTAATAATTTTGATGCATATTCAAAGTCTCCTTCCATTAATACTTTTCTAATTCTTGTACTACTCACTCTTTCGCCATCAATCTTAAAAGTCTCAGTATTTAAAACCTCTATATCATTTTTATTACCCCACTCTTTTAATAAATTAAAGTCGCCCTCTCTATTTGCTCCAAATCTAAAATCATCTCCTATAATCAATTTTTTTATCTTTAATTTTAATAAAATTTCATTGAGAAAATCATTGGGAGTCATATCTTTAAGTTGTGAATTAAATTTAAGAAAGAAACTTAAATCAATTCCCATCTCTTTCATCTTTACAATCTTTTGTCGTAAAGGAAATATTCTTGGTGGTTTTGAGTAATCTTTTCTAGCTGCTTCAGCAAAAAATTCACTTGCATGAGGTTCTGTAAACAGAATTAACTTTAGCAAATTTTCTTTCTCTGCAATCCTGTGCATAGTTTTAATAATTTTTTGATGGCCTAAATGCAATCCATCAAAATTACCAATGGTCGCTATGGTTCTTGCGTCAGAAAAATTCTTTCTAAATACTTCTATATTTTTAATGCCTCTAATTAAATACATATTAATTCCTTAGTTCTTTTATTCTAAGGCCTGATAACCATAATGCTCCTATATAAATTATGACTCCACTCAAACAAAGAAACCCTAATCTCATAAACCTTTCGTAACCCTCTAATTCTCGCCAAAAAATAATATCAACAGTAAAATAATCTAATAAAATTAATAATGATATTGAAGCAAAAATTATCCTGGATAAGAAAACAAACCAACCAGCACTAGCTTTATATACATTATCTCTCTTAAGCATAAGAATTAGACTAAAAACACTAAAGAACGCTGCAAAAGAACTAGCTGCAGCTAAACCTACATGATTGTAGCCTAAATAAAAAGCAAAAAACCAAGCTAAAACTGCATTTAAAATCATAGATAAAAAAGCAATCTTTACTGGCACCTTAGGTTTCTGTTGTGCAAAAAAACCAGGGATTAATATTTTAATTAACATGAAACCAATTAAACCTAGCGCAAGAGCAATTAAACTATAAGCTGTTTGAGAAGTATCAATAGAAGAAAATTGTCCTCTCTCAAATAGAGTCAGTATTATGGGCTCAGCTAAGATAATCAATCCAATTACTGCAGGAACTCCAGCGAGAATAACTAGCCTTATCCCCCAGTCAATTGTCTTAGAAAAAGTCTCATCACTTCCCATGGCATGCAAAAGAGAAAGCTTGGGTAAAATAACTGTACCAATTGCTATAGCAAATATTCCCAAAGGTAACTGCATCAATCTGTCTGATACATACAACCAACTTGGACTTCCAGTTGGCAATAAAGAGGCTAATATTGTATCTACCAACATATTTATCTGACTTACTCCACCTGCAATTATTCCAGGAATCATTAAAAACATTACTCTTTTAGCGCCTGGATGGTTTAATTGAAATGTAAATTTAGGCAAGAGCTTCATTCTAGTTAAAGGTACAATCTGAATTAGTACCTGTATACAACCAGCAAAGAAAACTCCCCAAGCTAATACATAAACAGGAACCTCCTCATATGGAGCTATCCAAACACCAAATACGATTAAAACTAAATTGTAAAAAAGTGGTGTCAGAGCGGGTAGCGAAAAACGTTCGTAAGTATTTAAAATAGAACCAGAAAGTGCCACCAAAGAGACAAATAATAAATAAGGAAAAGAAATCTGTAAAATATCTATAGCTAATGTCTTCTTCAAAGGTTCAAAGTAGAAACCAGGAGCAAATATAAGTACAAAAAATGGAGCTGCTATCAAGGCTAAAGAAGTAACTATTAAAAGAGTTAGACTAAGAATGCTAAAAACACTATTTATTAGATCAGATACTTCTTTTTTGTCTTTTTTTTCTTTATATTCTGATAGAACAGGAACGAAAGCTTGATTAAAAGCTCCTTCAGCAAATAATCTTCTAAAGACACTAGGAATTTTCATGATTACAACAAATGCGTCTAATGCAATTCCCGTACCTAATAATCCAGTTATTACTATGTCTCTCCCTAAACCTAATATTCTAGATATAAAGGTCCAAAAACTAACTAGACCACTGTTAACTAACAGTCGAATAGATGTTTTATCTTTAGAAACTTTTGCAGGCTCTGGGTTCAGTCTTCTGCTCCTTCTTTTTTTAGATTAAGAGAAACAGAATTTATACAATACCTTAGCCCAGTTGGTTGAGGGCCATCAGGAAAAACATGCCCTAAATGAGCTTTGCAAGAACTGCAATGGACCTCTGTACGAATTGCACCTAAAGAATTATCTTGCTCCGTTTCTACTACGAATTGATTTATTGGCTCCCAAAAGCTAGGCCAACCAGACCCTGAGTCATATTTAGTGTCGGAGCTAAATAGAGGTTCTCCGCAGCAGATGCATTCATATGAACCAATGGCCTTTTCATCATTGTATTTACCTGTAAAAGCCTGTTCAGTTCCTTGATTCTGAGTTACATGAAACTCCTGAGGGCTCAATCTGGATTCCAAATCTTCTTGTTTATTTTTTTTATCCATAATTTTTATTCCCTAATTGCTTTCTTTAAAACACTGTAATAAGAATCTTCTACGCACATCCTATCAAGAAATCCATTCTTTTTGAGCATATTATGTGCTTTAGGAAGGTTATACCAAGGACAATTGGTAAATAAATGATGCTCTAAATGATAGTTTACATTTAAAGGAACCATAAAATATCTTAAAAGATATGAAGCTCTAGTAGTCCTTGTATTAGTAAGATTACTCCCTTTTTGTGTTGCAGCATGCTCTGCTATATTTCTAATCCTAATAATAAAACTGTAATAAGTTAGAGAAGGTAACCACCAAAGTAAAAAAAAGACTGCCCAATTAAAAAAAAATGAAATTATTATAAATAAAATACAATTAGTAATAAAAAAACCTCTAAATTTATCCCAGCTACTCTTTGTAAAATTAAATGTCTTATTGTCTAGATCAAGAAAAATAGACTTCAATGTCTCTTTGTACCTTTTTATCCCAGTTAAACCAGTTAAGTCTCTGATTATTTTTCTTATAAAACTTATACGTTTTATAGGAAAAGGAGCACTTAAAGAAAGATCCGGATCTTTATCCGTTTCAGTATATCTATGATGCAACAAATGATATGACCTATAGGGACGATTGTCGTTTAAAATTGGAAAAGCACAAAACCATTGCGTGAACCAATCATTATATTTTTTATTACTGAACAATAAATTATGGGCTCCTTCATGCATCAATACTGCTAGAGCAAATTGCCGACTGCCTATTATAAGGATACATATAATTAAAGTTATCACTGAAGGAAAGAAATGAAAGAAAGTCATGCATAAGAAAACTTGCAGCCAATTTAAAGCTAAATAAAATACGTTTATCCAATCCTTCTTATGTTTGATCTCACTTAGTTGAGAACTTGATAATAAGTCAGATGGTTTCAAATCCTTAGTCATGTACATTACCTCTTAATTATGATTATATCGAACCATTCACAACTATGAAAAATATATGTCAGAATTAGGATTTTGGAATATTGCTAAAAAAGAACCAGATAAACTTGCTTTGGTTGACCCGAGAGGCAAAGAATGGACTAGAAAAGAACTTCATGAACTATCAAATCAAGTTGTTCATGGACTTAGATCTATAGGAATAAAAAAAGGAGATTCTATAGCTATAGTGCTACCTAATTGCGCTGAATATTATGCAATTAACTTAGCTTGTGCTCAATCAGGAATTTATATGGTACCAATCAACTGGCACTTAGCGGGTCCAGAAATTGCCTATATTTTAAAAGATAGCGAAGCTAAGATATTCTTTGGGTCTTCTGATAATGCAAATCTTGCTCAAACTTGTCTAGACGTTGCTTCTGAATCTGGACTAAAAGAAGAGCAACTAATAAGCATTGGAATACTGCAAGGATTCACCACTTTTTCTAGTCTAGTAGAAGGTCAATCTAGTGAAATTCCTGAAAATAGGCATCCTGGAAGTGTTATGAACTACACATCTGGAACTACAGGAAGACCAAAAGGAGTTAAAAGAGGATTGGTAGATGGAGACCCTGATGAAATCGCCAGTCTGTATACAATGCTTCTAGGGTTATTTGGAATAGAACCTGGAAATGATAATGTACATCTTTGCGCATCACCTCTTTATCATACAGCTCCTCTTCTTTGGTCTTCTAGTTCTTTACACCTAGGTCATACAGTTGTTCTTATGGATAAATTTGATCCTGAATTAATGTTGAAAATGATCGATAAATATCAAGTAACTACAAGTCACATGGTTCCAACTCAATTTCATAGATTGTTAGCGCTGCCTGAAGCTGTTAAAAATAAATATGACTGTTCGTCTACAAAAAGAATGGTCCACGCGGCCGCTCCTTGCCCACCGCATATCAAAAACGCAATGATTAAATGGTGGGGGAATAGTATTTATGAGTACTACGCCGCAACAGAAGGAGGAGGAACGATGGTTTCCACAGAGGAATGGCTAAAATATCCTGGAACAGTAGGCAAAGCGTGGATTGGTTCAGATATAAAAATAATGGGCGAAAACGGACAAGAACTAGGCTTCAATGAAGAAGGAATAGTATATATGCTATTGGGTGCGGCGCAATTTGAATATAAAGGCGACAAAGCTAAAACTGAAGAAAGTAGATGGGGAGATTATTTTACAGTTGGAGATATAGGCTATTTAAATAAGGAAGGTTATTTATTTTTATGTGATAGAAAAAATGACATGATATTTCTGGTGGAGCTAATATATATCCTGCAGAAATTGAAAATGTTTTTTCTATGCATCCAAAAGTAATAGATGTTGCTGTTTTTGGAATACCTAATGAAGAGTGGGGAGAAGAAATAAAGGCAGTAGTGCAGGCTGCAGAGGATATTACTCCTGATTCAAACTTTACTTCAGAACTAATGAACTTTTGTAAAAAAAATCTAGGAAAAATGAAGCTGCCTAAATCAATAGACTATATAAAGGAACTTCCTAGATATCCAAATGGTAAGTTATACAAAAGAAAACTTAAAGATCCTTACTGGGAAGGGCAAGAAAAGAAGATCTAACTATTATGGAATTTCATGTAGCTGATATATTTGAAGCAGTAGTGGATAATATCCCTAATAGAGAAGCTCTCGTATTAGGAAGCACTAGGCTAACATTTTCTGAACTAGATAAAAGATCAAATCAAGTTGCAGCTATGTTGAAATCTGTTGGAATAAAGAAAGAAGATCATATTGGGATCTTTGCATTCAATTGTATTGAGTGGATAGAAACTATGATCGGAGCCTTTAAAATAGGAGCTGTCCCCATTAATATAAATTATAGGTATGTTGAAGAAGAGTTGAATTACCTAGTTGATAATGCTGATATTAAAGGAATAGTTTACCAAAAGCATTTTGGAAAAATTCTCAATAAAATTAAGAATAGGACTAAAAAATTAAAATATTATATTGCAATTGATGATGCATCAACGAAATATGAAGACAATCTGCAGGCGCATGACTATGCCAAGGTTATAAAGGATTATTCTTCTGAAAGAGTTAAATATAACAGAACAGCAGATGATAGATATGTTATTTATACTGGAGGAACAACTGGTATGCCTAAGGGAGTAATATGGCGTCAAGAAGATGTAATTATGACTTTAGGAGGAGGCATTGATCATTTAACAGGAGAAAAATTTCTGTCTCCTGAGGCTATGTCAAAGAAATGTTTATCAGATCCTATAGTGGCTTTAGCTTTAGCCCCTTTAATGCATGGCGCTGCACAATGGCAAACATTTAATAGCTTCTTTTCAGGTTGGAATTTAATTTTTAATAATCAAAAATCTTTTGATGCTGATTATATATGGAGTCTCATTTCTAAAGAAAAAGTACAGAATTTAACCATTACAGGTGATGCTATGGGTAGACCTCTAGCTGATGCCCTAAAAAATGTTTTAATGAAAGGGCTTAATCTAGATTCTCTAATAATTCTGACCAGTACAGCTGCGGTTTTTAGTTCAAGCATCAAAGATCAATTTCTAGAGCTTCTTCCTAATCTAATGATAATTGATGGTGTAGGCTCTAGTGAAACCGGGTCTACAGGATTCAATATTTACTCTAAAGGCAGCAAAAAAAAGGATTCTGGTGGAGGTCCAAGTTTTGCTCGCCCTAAGCATTCAGTCATTCTCGACCCCGAAACAAAAAAACCGCTGGATGAAAAAGACACTTCAACAATAGGTTACTTAGCTCGCTCTGGTAATGTCCCTATTGGTTACTATAAAGATCTTGAAAAATCATTATCGACATTTATAAAAGTAGATGGAGAAAAATATTCTATACCAGGAGATTTTGCTAAATTTGAAACAGATGGACAGATAACTCTTCTTGGAAGGGGCTCTGTTTCTATTAATTCTGGTGGAGAGAAAATCTTTCCTGAAGAAGTAGAAGCTGCTTTAAAATCCTATCCCGAAGTTTTTGATTGTTTGGTGGTAGGAAAGCAAGATAGTAAATGGGGTCAAAAGGTTGTAGCAGTCATACAATCCAGAAATAATAATAAAATTGACGTAAATCTTTTAAAGAATCACTGTAAAACATATATTGCAAATTATAAATTTCCAAAAGAATTCTTCTATCAAAAAGAGATTAAAAGAGCTCCCAGCGGAAAACCTGATTATTCTTGGGCTCAAAAAATAGCTTCAAGCTAACTTTAAATTAACAGATCTTCAAAAAAAAATTAAATTTCTTTAAGAGACAAGTCAAGCCAGGCTACTTCATCTTGGGATAAATTAATAAATAAGGACTGAAAAGAACTTTGGGTCTCAAAAATATTCCTAGGTCCGACTAAAGGCAATGTTGGGAATGACTGCGCTAAGCAAAAAGCTAAAGCAATTTGAATTGGTTCAACTTCTTTTTGTTCAGCTAAAACAAAACATCTTCTTCTTCTTTCTAAATTATTCTCATTATGCCAAACTCTTTCTTGCTCTTTTTTATCGGGATTTGAAATATGCTCTTGGGATTCAAACTCCTTAGAGTCTAAGAAAAAACCTCTTGCTTGGCTTGACCAAGGAAGAAGAAAAATTTGTTTTTCTTGTAAAAAAGACTTGAAGCTCTCATCAGAAGAACTTTCACATCCAGGCCAAACTGGCTCTATCATTCTAGCTAAACTAAAATTATTACTCAAAACTGTGAATGGTTCCAATTTCGACCTTTGAGCATAATCTAAGGCGTCCCTAAACCTATTTAAACTCCAGTTAGATGCTCCTATTAGTTTTATAAGACCTTCATTTTTTAGCTCATTTAATGCATCTATAAATTCGGAGACTGGAACATCAAGGTTATCCCTATGCAAACAGTAAATATCCATACTATCTATCATGAGACGAGAAAGGGACTCCTCTAATTGAGGACGTATTGACTCAGGATTGCAATACGGAGTATGCGCTCCTTTTCCTAAAACAATAATTTTGTTTCTTATATTCCTATGTTTTATCCAATTACCAAGATAATTATCGCTTTTTCCATCATTATAAATATAAGCTGTATCAAAAATATTTCCTCCCAGGGAAAAGAAATGATCAAACATATGAAATGCATGGTTTCTACTTAGCTGATTATCACATCCAAAAACAAGCCTAGAAGGTTCTACATCTATTCCTTTTAATTTTAAAGTAGGCATTATTTGATCAGGGTTTTCATTTAATTTTAAAAAGGGATTGCTAGTTCTATTTTCCGGGTGATCTTCTTTATAACTTACACCTAGCTGGCCTCTCCATCTATCTAGGTTGCTCATATTTCCTAAACTATCAGCATGTGATACTAAAGAAGATTCTAAAAAGCCTGATTTTATTAGGTTCACAAAATGATTTATTTCATGAGTAAAAACCCCTAGATTTTCATTAATCTTTATTATTATTGACTCATTATCTTTAGAAAAAATTAAATTAGATTGCCTTCCTTCAAACTCTCCACAATTCCATGGCTGACTTATCTGGAGGGATTTACTTCTACTAGAAATTAGAACTGAATTAGATAAATTTTGATTAATTGCACAAGAGATAAATGCCTTAGACCCATTAGTAAATTCTAGGTTTGCGGAAGAAAATAAATCAATCCCTTCAGGGGAAAGCGTTCCTTTAGCTTCGATAGAAGATGGATTAGCAAACAGTTTACCTTCCTGGATTCCTACTATCATTCTTGCAAACGACATTGGATAACAACCTATATCTAATATAGATCCTCCTCCTAGATCTGGATTAAGTAACCTATGGTCTACAGAAACCTTAGCTTCAAAGCCAAAAGAAGCCTCTATTTCTATAGGTTCATTGGCAAAGTCCTGTTTAATAATCTCCTTAATTTTAAGGGTTTGGGGATGCGTTCTATACATAAATGCTTCCATCAAAAGAGTTTTATTCTTTCTTGCTAAATCAATCAGTGTCATGGTTTCTTCTGAATTAATAGTCATGGGCTTTTCACATAAAACAGACTTTTTATGATTAAGAGCACTTAAAGTAAATTCAAAATGATAATTGTGGGGTAGAGCTATATAAATAGCATCAACAGAAGGGTCTTCTATTAAATTTTTATAGCCTTCAAAACTATTACACTTAAATTCTTGAGCAAATTGCTTTGCATTAGAACTTGAACGGCTAGCAACTCCATACAATATACAATCTTTAGCGTCCTTTATAGAATGAGCAAATGCCTTTGCTATGACACCTGTCCCTAATATGCCCCAGTTAATCATCTCTTACAGAAGATAATTTATTTAAAAGCTCTTTATGCATTTTAGAATCTATTGGATAAAAATAAATTATAATAATGCCTATCAATATACCTAAAGCTGGGATTAAACTCATCATTGCTTTCATAGATGCAATCGTTTCTTGACTTTGAATACTATTAGGTATGAAACCAATAAAATTTAAAGCAATCCCGAGAATTATTATAGCCATTGCAATAGATCCTTTTTGAGCGAATGTCATAAAACCATATAAAGATGATTCGCTTCTAACTCCAGTTTTTACTTCTCCATATTCTATTGTGTCCGGTAACATAGACCAAAAGAGTATTCCTCCAGCTCCCGTTCCTAAACCTATAAAAGAGACTAAAACCAATAGTTCTTGTAAAGTTTTTATTGGATATAAAAAGAATGTCAGAAAAGCTAATAAGGACATAGACATTGATATAATCCATGTATATCTTTTACCAATTCTATTTGAAATAAACCACCAAATAGGAATACTAGTAAACGATATGAAGCCGCTTGTAAAAAGGATAATTCCCTGATGTTGATGGAGATCTAGAGAATATTTGGTGAAATAGACTAAAGTGTTCCCAAAAAATATAGTTGTCATGCCTACTATGAGAGTGGCACTAAAAACTAACCAAAAGGGTTTATTTACTGCAATAGCCTTCACGATCTTTATAAAACTACTATTTATCCTTTGTAATTCCTCAGTTTCTTGAGGCTCTTTAACAGTATAAAAAGTAATAAATTGAATTATAACTGCTACAAAACCTGCAATAGCTGCCATAAACAAAAACCCTTTAGCCTCATTTCCCATGCCAACCCAAAAAACTATTGGAAATGCTAAGCCAGCCATTAAATTAGTTCCAGTTTGGGCTCCAAGCATTCTAAAACCTGTTAGGTTTGTTCTTTCTTGACTATCAGAAGTTATTTTAGGAGTCAGTGATGAAAAAGGAACACTCACAATAGTAAAAAATGTTCTATGTAATATATTAATAAAAATTAATACCACAAATAAAAAGAACCCATCAAAAGGAGGAACCCAAAAAAGAAGAATAAAAGACAAAGCCAAAGGAATATTTCCAAATAATAAGTAGGGACGATAGACTCCCCATCTTGTTCTTGTCTTTTCTGCTAAGAAGCCCATAAATGGATCTGTTAATGCATCCCAAAGCATCCCCACACCATATATAATTCCTGCAAGGGCAGGAGAAATACCTACAACATCTGTATAAAAGTATAGGAGATAAAGACCTACTCCTCCCCAGTAGAAGCATATAGCTGTATCTCCAACTCCATAACCAAATTTAACTTTTAAACTCAAACTCCTGACTTGAGTTTCCAAAATTTCCCCTCCATTTTTAAAAATTTTTATCACAATACACTCTTATTAGTGATGAACCTATAAGGAAAGCTATTTAAAAAAAGGCCGCTATTTAGCGGCAACTTTTTAAATAGTGAGAATCTATTAATTCCTTGATCTTACTCTTTTATCTGCATACATCCTAGTGCTGCCACAACTTACAATTTCTCCATAAATTGCTCCTTGTGCCTGAAGTCCTCCTCCATTAACAGCTTTCTCCGTAGACTCCCCATAAGTAGTCATTGATGTTCTTCCTTGCAATACTTTTAAATTATCAAATATAAATGATAATTATGTACAAACAATAAGTCACTATAACATTTTCAATTCAATTTTTCTTTGAAGGCCAAATGATACTTTTTATCCAATTCCAGCTTGAATTACTACCTAAGTCTAGACGGTCTAAGGAATCATAAAGATTTTCTAAAGCTTCTGGATCTTGAAATAAGTCTATTCTAGTAAATGCTTCTTCAGTCGGGTCTAAATCCTTAATAATTTTTGCTGGATTTCCTCCTACTATGACATTTGGAGGAACATCTTTCACAACTACTGAACCTGCAGCAACAATACTATTCTCCCCTATAGTTACTCCTTTGCCCACTATTGCTCTGTCACCTATCCAAACATTATTCTTTAATTCTATAGGTTTAGAATTACCAACAGGCTCTGCTCTGTTATATATTCCATGCCAATCTGCATCAGAAACATAACAACTATTAGCAAACATACACCCATCACCGATCTTGATATGCTTTGCTGCAGCTATCCTGACGCCAGGGGTAAATAGACAAAAATCTCCAGCCTCTATCTTTCCATCATGATCACCTAAGTTCCAGGTAGTTAATCTTATTTTACTATCTTTAGTCGCAACAAATGTAGCTGATTTCCCTACATTAATTTGTGTCCCAAATAATTCTAAATACCGCGCTCCCATGACAGCAGGTCTTTGTCCAAGACTTTCAAATTGAGGTTTTAAATAATGGTCCACATAAAACCTTACAGATTTAGCTGTAAGCTTTTTAATCCAATAAGGTTGATTGTTTCTTCTAATTTTTTTTACCCTAATTTCTTACTTTATAACATGATAAGATACGCGACCTCAATGGAACAGACAGAATTAAAAAAATTAAAATTTAGGTTCTCGCTGCCTGATAAATTTATAGTAGAATTTAAGAGTTATAGTTCATTAGCTGTTCCAATGTTCCTTTCAAATCTTGCTGGGCAGTTAATGGGTCTTTCAGCAATTATTCAATTAGGATTATACTCTTCGCAGAGTCTGGCTGGAGCTTTAATAGCAAATAGCATTTGGTTTCCAACCTTCTTAGGTTTGGGAGGAATGATATTCTATGTCACAGCAATGGTTGCTCAACTTCATGGGGCAGATAAAGACTTTGAGATAGGCCCTTTGATAAGACAAGCTCTTTGGTTATGCATACCCTTATTCTTTATCATTTATATGATTCTTTCTTTAGCACCACAAATTCTAGTCGCAATGAATGTAGCCGAAGATGTAATTTTATCTGCAAGAGAGTACTTAAGTGGCTTAATTTTTGCTATTCCTGCTATCTTACTAATGCAACCTTTAAGATCCTTTAGCGAAGGAATCAAAAAACCACTCCCAATTACTTTAATTAGTTATATTACACTTGTAATAAGTGTTTTTGGGAACTACTGCCTGATATTTGGAAACTTTGGGTTACCTGAATTAGGAGCTAAAGGAGCTGGCTTATCTATAGCAATAGGTACTTGGTCAGCTTTAATTATTACTTTAATTTATATTAAGATAAATATATCTTATCAAAAAGGTAGTTTATTTTTACGCTTTGATATGCCTTCAATCCCTAAAATCACTGAAATATTAAAAGGAGGACTTCCCGTTGGTGCTTCTAATTTTATTGAATTAAGCATGTTTAGCGGCGCTTCCCTAATACTAGGAAAATTAGGAAGTGATGTTATTGCAGCACATGGCATAGCTCTCAATATAGCTAGTTTAGCTTTTATGATACCTCTAAGTATTGGTTTAGCAGCTGCTGTTAGAGTGGGGAATAAAGTAGGAGCTAAAGAATTTTTGAGTGCTAAATATTCTGCTTTTTCCGCAATTAAACTTGGGGTTATATTTGGTTTAATAACCTGTTTAATACTCTTATTTGGCTCTAAATGGATTGTAATGACTATATACACTTCAGATCCAAATATTATTTCAATTACTGTAGTACTTCTTCTTTTTGCAGCATTATTTCAAATAGCGGATGCAGTAACGATGTGTTCCATGGGAAGCTTAAGGGGTTATAAAGATACATTGGGACCTATGTTTATAATGGTAATTGCATACTGGGTAGTTGGTCTACCTATGGGTTATAGTCTAGCTGTTACAGACTTCTGGTCATTTAAATTTGGAGCTTCTGGTATGTGGATAGGAATGACCTTAGGACTTTTTGTGGCATCTATATTAATGCCTTGGAGATTACACCACATATCTCAGTTAAAATAGACTATAGATGAAGATAGACGCAACTGGACTAATTTGCCCAGAACCAATAATGATGTTACATAAAGGTATTCAAGAATCTAACGAGGGAGATTTGATAGAATTATTATCTACTGATCCTTCAACAGAGAGAGATGTTATGAAATTTTGTGACTTTCTAGGTCATACCCTAATCGATAAAAAAATTAAATCAGAATTTTCTAGTTTTATTATCAGAAAAGAAACTAAACCTAGATAAAATCTTAGTTCCAACCTGTTGCCTCAGCAACTCCTTTTCCAATATCTGCAGGACTTTTAATAGTGTGAACTCCAGCATCTAATAGTGCAGTAAACTTTTCTTCTGCAGTCCCCTTTCCGCCTGAGATAATTGCACCGGCATGCCCCATTCTTTTACCAGCAGGAGCTGTGACTCCTGCGATGTAAGATACTACAGGCTTAGTCACATGATCTTTAATATAAAGGGCTGCTGCTTCTTCTGCTGTACCTCCAATCTCACCAACCATAACTATAGCTTCCGTCTGACTATCTTCTTGAAAAAGTTTAAGAATATCTACAAAACTTGATCCTGGAATAGGATCTCCTCCTATCCCAACACAAGAACTTTGACCGAAACCTAAGTCACTGGTTTGTTTAACCGCTTCATAAGTCAAAGTACCTGATCTTGAAATGATCCCCACTTTTCCTGGTAGATGTATTTCTGCAGGCATAATACCCATCTTACTTTCCCCAGGAGTAATAATGCCTGGACAATTTGGACCTATTAACCTTACTCCCAGTTGATCACATCTAACTTTTACTTCCAACATATCCAAGGTTGGTATACCTTCAGTAATACAAACTATTAAGGATATACCTGATTCAGCAGCTTCTATGATTGAAGCTTTACAAAATCGTGCAGGTACAAATATAAGACTGGCTGTAGCTGAAGTTTCTTTAATGGCTTCTAAAACGCTATCAAAAACAGGTAAACCTAAATGGATTTTACCTCCTTTTCCTGGTGTAACTCCACCTAATAAGTTAGTGCCATAGTCTAAGGATTGTTGGCAATGCATTGTGGCCTGAGAACCCGTAAAGCCTTGACAAATAATTCTTGTATCCTTATTTATTAAAATACTCATAATTTATATCGAAGAATTCACAACTAATTCTGCAGCCTTTTCTAGGCTTCCAGCACTTATTATATTTAAACCACTATCATTCAAAAGTTTTGATCCTAATTTAGCATTATTACCTTCCAACCTAACAACTACGGGAATCTCAACACCAACTTCTTCAACAGCTGAAATAATGCCTTCGGCAATGATATCGCAACGAACTATTCCACCAAAAATATTTATTAGCACAGATTGCACTTTATTATCTGACAAAATAATCTTGAAAGCTTCAGCAACTCTTTTTGAATCAGCAGTTCCGCCTACATCTAAGAAATTAGCTGGAGACCCACCATGAATCTTGATAATATCCATGGTACCCATAGCCAATCCTGCACCATTCACCATGCATCCAATATTTCCTTCTAAAGCTACATAACTTAAATCCCATTTAGAGGCTTTTGCCTCCCTTTCATCCTCTTGTGTAATATCTCTCATTGCAAGAATCTCTTCTTGCCTATAAAGCGCATTGGAATCTACATTAATTTTTGCATCCACACATAATAAATTACCTTCTGTAGTGATTGCTAAAGGATTGATCTCTAATAAAGCTAAATCTTTTGATATAAAAAGATTTACCAAACCTAAATATAAATCTATAAATTGATTTAGTTGTTTTAAATCTAAATCAAGAGATTTTCCTAATTCTTCTGCATCAGAACTTTTTGGTCCCTCAATTGGATCAACAGCTACTTGAAATATTTTTTCTGGAGATTTGGAAGCAATCTCTTCAATATCCATTCCACCTTCCCTTGAAGCCATTACAACTAATCTCTGAGATGCTCTATCAATAACTGCTCCCAAATATAATTCATCAGTTATATCTGAACAAGATTCAATGAGAATCTGGTTTACTGGCTGGCCAATATCATCTGTTTGAAATGTAACTATATTGTTACGTATCCATTTATTAACGAAATTTTCTATAGATTCATAAGAATCTACTACTTCCACACCTCCTGCTTTACCTCTACCTCCAGCATGAACTTGTACTTTTACCACCCACTTATTCCCATTTAATTCTTTGGCTAACTCAATAGCTGTTTCAGGAGTATTAACTACATAACTTTCTGTAACTGGGATATTAAATTCCTTAAAAAGAGCCTTAGCTTGATATTCATGTAAATTCAAAGCTATCTCCTCCTATTGCCAATATGAATTGCATTACCTCTCGAAGCTAATACTGCCTCATGCAAAGCTTCTGAAAAAGTAGGATGGCTAAACATTACCAAACCCAGATCTTCGGCTGTAGAGTCAAACTCCATTGAAATGAGTCCTTGCTGGACAATATCAGCAGCCGAAGGACCAATAACATGAACGCCTAGTATTGAATCATCTTTTTTATCGGTAATAACTTTAACAAATCCTTGAGTCTCATCTGCTGCCAGAGCTCTTCCACTTGCCTGAAAGGGAAAAACGCCTGAACTTATATCAATCCCACTAGCTTCTGCTTCTTGAGAAGTTAATCCCACCCAAGCTATTTCCGGATGAGTATAAATAACTGAAGGTATTCTTCCATAATTGATTTCCCCTCCATCTCCTGCAAGAATTTCAGCTACCATAACACCTTCTTCACTTGCTTTGTGAGCTAACATGGGACCCCTAACCACATCCCCAATAGCATAAACTCCATTAAGATTAGTTTCACAAAATTCGTTAACTTTAATAAATCCTCTTTCGTCAATTTCCAATCCTAAATCTGGTCCTAAGACTTTTTCAGAAGAAGGTTTTCTACCTACAGCAACTATTAAATTATCTAAAATAATAGATTTTTTTTCATTAGCATTTACATAAGAAAGGTTTACTTTATTATTCTCTATAATGGCAGTCTCTACCTTAGAGCCTAATAATATTTCTAAACCTTGACCTTCTAATATTTTTTTTGCTTCGGAAGCTATCTGGGTATCAGCCATAGGAAGAAACTCTTCTAAAGCTTCCAGTATAACTACATTAGAGCCTAATCTTGACCATACACTTCCTAATTCAAGACCAATTGCTCCTGCGCCAATTACTCCTAAATTTCCTGGTACTTTCTTTAATCTTAGTGCTCCAGTAGAATTAAGAATTATTTCTTGATCTATATTCAATCCCGGCAAATCTATTGGTTTAGATCCTGTTGCTATTATAATTTTATCTCCAAAAACCTCTTTAACTGAGCCATCTTTTAGATTAATTAGTACCTTATTTGAATCCTGAAGAATAGCCTCTCCCATTAAGGTATTGACCTTATTTAACTTAAAGAGTCCTGCTACTCCTGATGTCAATCCAGAAACAATCTTGTCTTTCCGAGACATCATAGATTCAATATTCATCTTTAGATTTTCTAATTCAATACCATGTATTGAAAAATCTGATGAAGCATTTCTAAAATGATAGGAACTATCTAACAAAGCTTTCGAAGGTATACATCCCACATTAAGGCAAGTTCCCCCTAAAATTGCTGTTTCTTCAGATCCACATTTCTCAATACAAAGAACATTAAGTCCTAATTGTGCGGATCTTATGGCAGCTACATAACCACCTGGACCTGAGCCTACAATAATTACATCGTAGTGATCGGACATACTTCCTCCTTTTATACTTTTTTCTTTCTTTGTACCAATTTATTTTTAATTTCTGATATTGCCTTTGTAGGATTTAACCCTTTAGGACAAACAGAAGTACAATTCATAATTCCGTGACATCGATAAACACTAAAAGCATCCTCTAAATTATCTAACCTTTCTTCAGTAGCTTCATCTCTTGTGTCAGCTATAAATCTCCAAGATTGTAATAAAGCAGCTGGGCCCAAAAATTTATCTGGGTTCCACCAAAACGAAGGACAAGCTGTCGTGCAACAACCGCAAAGTATACATTCATACAAACCATCTAACTCTTCACGTTCTTCGGGAGACTGAGTTCTTTCTTGTTCTGGAGCATTAGTTTCTGTAATTAGATATGGCTTTACTTTTTCTAATTGATCAAAAAATTGCTTCATATCAACAATCAAATCTCGAATTATAGGAAGGCCAGGTAAAGGTCTTAAAATTATTTTATTATTTCTTAAAACTTCTGATAGAGGAGTCACGCAAGCCAATCCATTCTTTCCATTTATATTCATACCATCTGAACCACACACTCCTTCTCTACATGACCTTCTATAGGCAAGTGAAGGTTCTTTCTCCTTCGCTAAATGTAAAAGATCTAAAACCATAATATCTTTTTCAGCAGGCACATCTATTTCTAATTCCTGCATGTAAGGATCCCTATCATCTTTTTCTTGATAACGATAAACGCTTAAGGTGACTGTTTTATATTCCGTAAAAGGAATGGACTCTAGAGGTATAGTTGAGCTCATCTCAATAAGACCTTACTGCTGGTTGAAAAGCTTGGACTGTTTTGGGTCTAAAATTAACCTCTCTTTTTGAAACGGATTTATCTGAAGAAAAATAGATAGAGTGTGCTAACCAATTCTCATCATCGCGATCAGGAAAGTCATCTCTGGCGTGAGCTCCTCTGCTTTCTTTTCTTTCGTTTGCTGTGATAGCAGTTGCTTCTGCAACTTCGAATAGATTTTGCATCTCTAATGCTTCTATTCTAGCTGTATTAAACTCTGACGATTTATCTGGCATAAAAATATTATCTACATCCTCATGCATATTTTCAATTTCTTTTATCCCAACTTGCATAAGATCTTCTCGTCTGAATACACCAAAATTCGTTTGCATATTTTCCTGCATCTCTTTTTTTAATTCGCTAGCTTGCTTCCCTTGAGAAGATTCATTAAGTTTATTAAGTCTTTCTGCTGCTTTTTCTATGTCATCAGCATTTGGTTTAGCTAATTCTATACCTTGTTTCATCGATTTTTCTATATGGATTCCTGCTGCTCTTCCAAATACAACTAGATCTAATAAAGAGTTACCACCTAGTCGATTTCCACCATGAACCGAGACACAAGCTACCTCACCAGCTGCATATAGACCTTTCACTGGAGTATCCTCTCCATTAATCCTTGTTAAAACCTCACCATTTAAGTTTGTAGGGATTCCTCCCATCATATAATGACAAGTGGGTACAACTGGGATAGGGGAGACTGCAGGGTCAACACCTGCAAAAGTTTTAGAAAGTTCAGTTACTCCTGGCAATCTCTTATGCACCACTTCAGGTCCTAAATGATCTAACTTTAAATATATATGATCTGCCTTTGGTCCCACACCTCTTCCTTCTATAATTTCTAGCGCCATAGATCTTGCTACAACATCTCTGCCAGCTAGATCTTTTGCGTTTGGGGCATATCTTTCCATGAATCTTTCACCATCTTTATTTATCAAGATACCGCCTTCCCCTCTGCATCCCTCAGTTACCAAAGTACCTGCTCCATAGATTCCTGTAGGATGAAATTGCCACATTTCAATGTCTTGTACTGGCAAGCCTGCTCTTAAAGCCATTCCTATTCCATCTCCAGAATTAATTAAAGCATTTGTTGTAGAAGCATATATCCTTCCCGCTCCTCCAGTAGCTAAAACTGTTGCTTTTGATCTTATAAAACATATTTCTCCACTTGCTATCTCAAAAGCAACAACTCCGACCACATCTTTATTGACATTTAGAACAAGATCAACGACAAACCACTCATTTAAAAAACTTGTTCCCGCTTTTAAATTGGCTTGATACAAAGTATGAAGTAAAGAATGACCGGTTCTATCTGCAGCTGCACAAGTCCTAGATGCTTGACCTCCTTTTCCGTAATCTTTAGATTGGCCACCAAAAGGTCGCTGATAAATTCTTCCTTCTTCTGTTCTTGAAAATGGTAATCCCATATGCTCCAATTCAAAAATTGCCTTTGGGCCAACGCTACACATATATTCAATTGCTTCTTGATCACCTATATAGTCTGACCCTTTTACAGTATCAAACATATGCCATCTCCAATCATCATCCGGATCATCACTGGCTATAGCACAAGTAATGCCTCCTTGTGCCGAGACAGTATGAGATCTAGTAGGAAAAACCTTAGATAAGACGGCAGTATTAAGGCCAGATTGAGCAAGCTGCAAGGAGGCTCGCATACCCGCACCCCCTCCTCCAATAATAATCCCATCAAAATCTTTAACTGGAAGATCTTTAGCCGTAATAGTTTCGTTTACTAACATAATTGTTTACCAAATAATAAAAAGTGACCAAATCAGGATTATTAAAATAATTAGAGCACAAATTAATCTATAACCTCCATAAATATATCTTGAAAATGATCCTAACATGCGCGGAGTCAAGTAATCAGTGCCGACTACCCAAGTACCTAACCATGCATGAATAGAAAAAGCCATAGTGCTAAGGGAAGTAAATATTTTCATCCAGAAGGAATTATATAATTGATTCCAAAAATCAAAACTAATAGGAGAATTCAAAATAAGAATTGAGCTTACAACCAGAAAATAAGCTGCAAGAATAATTGCTGAAATTCTAATCCATATATAGTCTCTAGTTCCTGAACCTAATATTCCTTTCATGTCTACCATAAAAATACTATGGATAATAAAAGAGAGCACATAAATAAAAAAAGAGTTACCCAACTTAGTATTTGGGAAGATCGAAGAGTTTCTCCTATTCCAAAAAAATCTGCTAATAGATGCTTTATGCCAGCCAGGAGATGATAGAGAAAAGCTGACACCATAAGTATCATAAAAACTTTTAAAAATGGTGTTTCAAGTTGGACAAGTAGAGATTGAAAACTTGATTTAGAGCTTAATGAACGATCTAAAATCCAAACAAAAGATAAAAAACCAAAAAAGATAGCTACTCCACATATCCTATGTAATATTGATACAACACCACTTATAGGCAAATGCATTGTAGTTAAATCTAAATTTACAGGTCTAGTATCTTTTTCAATCACTGTATTAATTTTGAATTATTTTAGGTCTTAGGCGCGACGAGGAGTTAATTATAGATTGAGTAAAGGTTAATGCAATGACTATTTATCGAGATTTAAACTTGGTAAAAGTAAGAAAATTAAGATTAAAATAGGTAGAATCATCATAAATGGCAGGTCTCTAGAAATTTCGTATAAAAAACCACCACTTAAAGGCCCTATAGTAAAGCCAAGTCCAGGAGCAACCATGGCTAAGCCTACAGCAGCGCCTTGATTTTTAGAACTCGAATTCAAAGAAGCTGTTGCTGTATACCCTGGTGAAGCAAGACCCATTGCAATACCTATTGACGACATCCCAAAAACGATAATCAAAAAATTAGGTGAAAAAACTATTAATAATGATCCTGCAGCAAAAAAAGGTAATGAATACTTCAACAAATTAATCGATGGTCCAATGTATTTTTGAACAAAAGTTAGTTGTACTAAGATAGAAGCCGCTGCCATAGAACCAAGTGATGCAGCAGAATAAGAGGCCGTCTGATAGAAATCAAAGTTAAATCTATCTTGAAGATAAAAAGCAGTGACTGATTGAATAATTGCAAAAGAGATAAAAACAAGCGTACCAATTACCATCAGTAATCTTAAGTTCTTATCTAGTACTTTACTGAAATCTTCTTGTCCAGCTAGATCTATTGCCTTCAATTCAGATTCAGGTAAATAAATAAATACTACAATAAATATTAATAATGTAATGAGAGTCATTATTAGAATAGGAGTCAGTAAACTTAATGATGGCGTGTCTGAACTAAAAAAACTAAAACCTACTAAAGTTCCAACCAGAACGGGACCTAAAATAGTTCCTAAATTATTTGCTGCTCCAAACTTACCCATCCCTGCAGACCTTTCTTCTTCTGAAGTTATATCTGCGATATAAGCTCCAGTAGCAGGGCGCTGACCAGCTACCAAAGAAGAATTCAAGATCCTTACAAATAAAATTAACGAGAAAATAAAAATAAAAGAAAAAGTCTTAGTAAGGCCTTGGTAGACAATAAATGAAAACAACAATGTAGTAATAACATACCCAATCAAACCCAATAATAAAACTTTTTTTCTTCCTACTCTATCGCTCAATCTTCCCCAAGAAGGAGTTAACACCAAAAAAACTAAAGAAGAAGTGGAGATGATTGATGTTATTTGAGTTTCAGTAAATCCAAATTCCCTTCCCAGGATAGGCATGATTTGCCAATATACTGACTGGCCCATGCTTATAAAAACAATAGCCATCATAAGAACCCAGATAATTCTATCTGAGTTTTTGTGACTTTGAGAAATTATATTACTCACTCTCTTTATCCAGTCTCAATAGAAATGCATATTCCATTGCTACTTCATTGAGACTAGCAAATCTTCCACTAACCCCGCTATGACCTGCCTTTAGATTCATTTTCATAATAATGGGGTTCAAAGATGTAGAATAATCTCTTAGTTTGGCTACATATTTTGCTGGCTCAAAATACTGAACTTGGGAGTCCCAAAATCCGGCTGTCACGAATATAGCTGGATAAAATAATGCTTTGATATTGTCATAAGGAGAGTAACTAAGCATATAATTAAACTCATCTTTATTTTCTGGATTTCCCCACTCTTCGTACTCTCCAGTTGTAAGAGGGATAGAAGGATCAGACATAGTGGTTATTACATCAACAAAAGGAACATTAGAAATTATGCCTTTAAAAAGTTCTGGTTCCATATTTATAACGGCACCCATTAATAAACCACCAGCGCTTCCTCCTCCTGCATAAACTTTATTTGGAGAACCAAAACCTAAATCTATTAGTTCTTTTGTGGTATCAATAAAATCATAGAAAGTATTTTTCTTCTTGAACATTTTACCATCTTCATACCATGCCCTTCCAAGCTCTTGTCCACCTCTAACATGTGAAATGGCATATACAAATCCCCTATCTAGTAAAGAAAGTCGAGTTGAACTAAAGCTTGCATCAATTGAGTGGCCATAGGACCCATAACCATAAATGAATAATGGATTCACACCTTTTACAAACTTATCTTTTCTATACACTAATGACACGGGAACATAGGTTCCATCGCGAACTTTTATATTTAATCTCTTAACAAGATAATTATTTTTTTCGAAATTACCCTTTACTTCAGCCTCTTTCAAAAGGACTTTTCTCGCCGTTTTCAAAGAAACTGAATATATGCTATCTGGTACTCTTAGACTGCTATATCCAATATTTAACTTACTTGTCTCATATTCTGGATTAGCAGATAAATATAAACTATAAGACGGATCATTGAACTTTAGTGTCTTTTGATTTTTTGCTTGAGGATCGAAAATTAATATCTGGCTAAGACCTTTTACTCTTCTTTTAATCACCAAATTAGAAGGAAAAGTTAAAAATGATTGTATTAGTTGATCTTTGTTATGCTTGATTAACTCTTTCCATTTATTTTTCTTATGTACTGCACTAATTTTTGACTCCATGATCCTAAAATTCTTTGCCTTCCAGTTAGTCAATATAACAAATCTATCTCCATCATCTTCAATAGAGTAAATATGATCATCTTCTCTTGGTAAAACTACTAAAAGCTTTGATAGAGGCTTATCAGCCTCCATTAACCTAACCTCTGAACTATTAGAACTACTTATATCTAATTCTATATATTTCTTTGATCTAGAGTTTCCTACCGACAAATAAAAAGTATCGTCTCTCTCCTCGTAGACTAGTTCATCCAGATTTTGATTTTCTCCAATAGAGTGCCTGTACAACCTATAAGGTAATAAAGTTTCTGGATGCCTAAGGACATAAAAAAAGAAATTTCCATCTGCAGACCACGCCATATCTCCAGATGTATTTTTTAGAGATATCTCAGATTCTTTTTGCGAATCAATGTCACGAAAAAATATTTCATACTCTCTCCTGCCCGACACATCTTGAGCATAGGCAATAATATTTTCAGAAGGTGCAATACTCCAGTTTGCTATTTGATAAAACTCAGATCCTGATGCAAGTTCATTTACATCTAAAATTACATTCTCCTTGCTATTCTTAGATTTTCTTCTTACATATATTGGATGTTCCTTTTCGGGCTTATATCTCCTGAAGTACTCAAAAGAGCCCATCCTAATTGGCACCGAATCTTCCTTTCTTGGAACCCTTGAAACAATTTCATCAAATAATTCTTTTCTAGAATCAAGATCAGATTTAAACCACTTCTCTGTGTATACATTTTCTTTCTTCAAATGACTAATAATTTTCTTACTTTTTCTAGAATCATCCCTCATCCAATGATAGTTATCTATCCTTTCAACGCCATGAGCTTGCATTACAAAAGGGATCTTTTCTGGATTTGGAGCAGTATTTTTCATATTTTCTTTTACACTAGAAGAAGTAAAGACCTGAGAAGATGCAAAGACTAACAGAAAAAAGAAATATCTTATTGAAGTATTCAATTTTATTTACTTCTTTTTTTAATAATGCGCCTACGTTTTTTCTTTTGCCTCTCGGTCAGCAAATTCTTCTTATCTTTAAAAGGGTTATCACTATCTTTCATCCTGATAGATAATGGACTTCCAGATAAATCAAGATGTGCCCTAAAAAAATTCTCTAAATATTTAATGTAAGAGGCTTGAAGTAAAGAAGTATTATTGCCATGAATAATTATAGTTAAAGGGTTTTTACCTCCCAAATGGGCATACTTCAACTTAGGTCTAAATCTACCTGACATAGTTGGAGGCTGGTTTTCTATAGCTAGTCTTAATAGTGAATTCATCTCAGAAGTATCTAAATCTTGATTAGCTGCCTTATAAGTCTCGAGGGAAACTTTTAAGAGTTTACCTATCCCCTTTCCTTCTTTGGCTGAAATAAAAACACGCCTTATATAAGGAGAAAATCTAAGTTTTCTTTCTATCTGAATTTCCAGATCCTTCTTATCCTCAGCTTTCAAGATATCAACCTTATTAATACCTAAAATTACAGATTTTCCCATAGCTAATGTCAGACTTATTAAAGTAATATCTTGATCTACAATATTTTCAGAGCCATCAATTAATAAAATTGCTAAATGAGAATTTCTAATTGCAGAAATCGATTTTCTAACAAAAGACTTTTCATTAAACTCTTGAATTGACCTTTTTCGTCTCATCCCTGCTGTATCTACTATGGAAATTTTTTTACCTCTATATACAAATTCATCTTCTATAGAATCTCTTGTTGTGCCTGCTTCAGATGAAACTACCGCCCTTTCCTTTCCTAATAATTTATTTAATAAAGTTGACTTACCTACATTTGGCCTCCCAATAATAGTGACTGTCATATTTTTAGATCCTATGTCTTCGTCTTCAGATATATCTGACTCCCTCAGAATATCGCCTAAATCTCCTATACCTCTATTATGTGCTGCTGAAATATATAGAACTTCATCGTAGCCTAAGATGGAAAATTCATTAACTTCAGAATTATCAGAGACTGAATCTATTTTATTTACAACCGGAATTATTTTTTTATTAGCCTTTCTTAGTTTATTAGAAATTTCAGTATCCAAAGGTTGTAGGCCTTCTTTAGCATCTAAAATTAAAAGAAAAGTATCTGCTTCATCTATAGCAAATTCAGTTTGCTCTAAAATCTGTTGACTTAAATTTCCAGTAGCGCCTATACCCCCTGTATCAATCAAAACAATCGACGAATCTCTTAATTTGCCATACTTTCTATCTCTTGTTAATCCAGGATAATCAGCAACTACCGATGAGTTAGATCTAGTTAAAAGATTAAAGATTGTTGATTTACCAACATTTGGTCTGCCAATAAGGGCAACTATTGATGACATGCAAAACCTCGAAATGGATTTGTATGATTATAATAAATTAATTCACTGATAGTGATATTAATAAGCCCGATTTATCAGTTGCAAGGATAGAATTGGAAAAAGTTACTATATGATCTATTGCCTTACCAGAGATCTTCTTTCTACCTATCAAATCTCCATTCTTCGAATCAAGAATATGAATATATCCTTCTGAATCTCCTACAATAATATTACTCTGCAAGTTAACGGGCGACGTTAATCCTCTTAATTTTAATCCAGCTTGTTGCCAAAGAGTTATTCCTGTAGATAAACCGAAACCTTCAATTATATCTTTGGCGTTTATACCAACTATTCTAGACCTTACATTAGTTAAATCTTTTGTGGTTGAAAACTTTTCTTGCCATACAGGCCTACCATTTGTTAAATCTATAGAAGTAATATTTCCTTGGTAACTTGCAGCCACATAGAACTTTCCATCTATGACAGCCTGCCCATCTATATCAACTATTCTTTCAAGTTCTGACTTACCTTCGTTAATTGAAAGCGGCAATTCCCATCTAACCGAACCTGAGTCTGAAGAAATCATAACTGCTTTACCATTTGCAAAAGTAGCTATTACTTGACCTCCTGCTATTAGCGGAGTAGAAGTTCCTCTTAGACTTAGATTTGGAACTTTAGAGGAGTAAACCCAATCAATTGCACCACTTTTAAAATCAAGAGCTGTAACTTTTCCATCAGAAGTTTGAGCTATCACTATAGAACCATCTGTAACAGGAGGAGATAGAATTTCGCTTGTTAATTGAGTTCTCCATAACTGAATCCCATCCTTAGAGTTAAAAGCCACAATTTCTCCATCTAAGGTTCCAATGAAAATTTTCTTGTAACCAAATCCAGTGGAGGCAGAAATATAATCACGAGTTTTTTTAACCCATATTTCTTTTCCTGTAGTTGAAGATAAGGATACAATTTCTCCCTCACTAGAAGCAAAATAAATAAAATCATTAGTAATGACTGGTATATTAGAACCAAATCCTATTTCTGGACCTATCTTCTTCTTCCAAAGGATTGTAACTTTAGTCTTGTTATTAAATTCCTGTAATTCAGCAGGAAGTTCTATCTCTTCTTCATCATCGCCCCAAAATTTAAGCCCAGAAAGACTAGAAAAGTTTGCACATCCGGAGATCAAAATAATTAGTACAGAAAATAAAAGAAATTTGGGATTAAAATTTCTCATTTCTCATCTTTTAGATCAGCTATTTTCATAGAAATTATATTCCGTAAAAGTTGGCTTTGGTATAGATTTAATGCCTCTAAATAATTTATTTTAGCGCCCTCTAAGTCTCCTAATTTAATTAAGGCATCGCCTTTTAATTCGAATAATTCTGCAGACATAATCGATGCACTTTCTGCTAAGTCAATTGCTTCTTGAGGCCTATCTTCTAATAATAGCTTAATCAATCTTATTCTAGATATCTCTGCAAGAGGCTTCTCTTCAGAGAACCATGTATCAGAAGCCCTGTTCAGAACCCATCTCAGTTCTTTCTCAGCACTAATAGTGTCTTCTTTAGCAACATAGTATTTTGCTAAATAAAGGGCTAAAAGGTCTGCATAGCCAGAAGATAAATATTGATTTTTTATCCTTAGAGCCTCATCTATCATCTCATCCGAAGGCAATTCTCCTTCAATGTATGAACCAGTAAATTTTTCAAAGTCATTTGAAGCGTTGATAGAGGTTTTTAAGGAAGAATTTTTGAAATAATCCCAACTTAGAATCCCGATTGAAAATAATACTAAAATAGTCAATAAGAGATATTTATACTTATCCCACCATTCTCTTGCTTTTTCTAACTGCTCGTCTTCTGAAAAATTATTAGACATAACTAATTTATATAAGTTTTAATTTCTTTTACTAGATTTACAAAAGAAACTTCTTTTTGTTCTTTTTGATTTCTAAGATCTTTAATGGAAACCTTTTTTTTCTGTAGTTCATTATCTCCCAGTATTAATGCCAACCTTGATCCCTCCTTATCCGCTCTCTTTAATTGCGTAGCTAATTTTTCAGGTCCAAAGTGAAGCTTAATCTTTAACGAAGGAAGAGAATCTCGTATTTCTTCAGTTAATTTTTGAGCAACAGAAAAACTATTATCTCCTATGCAGATAAAATATGCATCCAATTGGTTAAATTTATCAGTAGATTGGTTATCCATTTGATCTAATAAAAGTATAACTCTTTCTAGTCCTATGGAAAAACCTACTCCAAAAGATTCCTTTCCACTTATTTTTTGAACCAATCCATCATATCTTCCACCTCCACAAATAGAATCTTGGGATCCTAATAGATTAGTTTTCCATTCAAAAACAGTATCATTATAATAATCTAAGCCTCTAACTAAATTTGAGTTCAATTCAAATTTTATACCACTATCTTCAAGTAAATTTAAAACTTCGCTTAAGTAATTTTTACTTTGCGAATCCAAAAAGTCATATATTTTTGGAGCATCTTTAAGAATATCTTGAATTTCTGAAGACTTTGAATCTAAAATTCTAAGTGGGTTTTTTTCAATTCTTGTTATAATTTCTTTATTGAAATCTGATTTAAAATTATCTAAATAACTTTTTAATTCGAAAGTATATTTCTTTCTCGAAGTTTCATTACCTAGACTATTTATTTCAAGCTTTATACCATCGTTTATCCCTATTGCCCTCCAGAGTCTAGCTGAGAGCATAATTACTTCAGCATCAATATTGGGCGTCTTCATTCCATAAGCTTCAACACTAGCTTGATGAAATTGTCGAAATCTTCCCTTTTGGGGTCTTTCATGTCGAAACATTGGCCCCATATACCAAAGTCTAGGGCTATCTGTTCTAATAAGATCATTTTCAAGACAAGCCCTTAAACAGCCTGCTGTACCCTCAGGCCTCAATGAAATGCTGTCTCCTCCTCTATCCAAAAAAGTATACATTTCTTTCGAAACAATATCAGTTTGTGCTCCTATAGAGCGATCAAATAATTCAGTAAATTCTAATAATGGGAATCTAATTTCTTCATACCCATAAGAACTAAATACATTTCTTATTTGATTTTCTATTAATTGCCAAGATTGTATTTCAGCTGGAATAATATCTTGCATGCCCCTTATAGTTTTAGTTTTGATCATAGTTAATTATTTTATTGATTTAATAATAACCTCATCAGTTTTTTTGTTGGAGGGCTCTTTGATCTTTCTTCTTATTAGTCTTTCGAAGTGATCAACCAAAGACTCACTATCTATTTTGTGATCAGGTTTCCCATCTATATAAATTAAATTCTTGGGTGAAGCTCCAGTAACGCCAATTGAAACATGCTTAGATTCTCCCGGCCCATTAACATAACAACCTATAACTGCCACATCTAGACTTTCTTGAATGTCTTCAAGTCTACTTTCTAATTGATTCATTGTACCAATAACATCAAAATTCATTCTAGAACAGCTCGGACAAGCAATAAAATTTATCCCCTTTGACCTTAATCTTAAGCTTTTTAAAATATCAAATCCTACCTTAATCTCATTTTCCGGTTCAGAAGCTAAAGAAATTCTTATTGTGTCCCCAATACCTTCCATTAATAATGAGCCGATACCAACTGATGATTTAACAGTGCCTGACCTAAACCCGCCTGCTTCTGTTATTCCAAGATGAAGGGGTTGATCTATCAAGTTAGATATTTTTTTATAACTTTCTATAGTCATATAAACATCTGACGCTTTAATACTTAATTTAAAATCGTCAAAATTCAAGGAGGACAGGATATCCACATGATTCATAGCTGACTCTACTAAAGCGTCTGGATTAGGCTCTCCATATTTCTTTTGCAGCTTCTTCTCTAATGAGCCTGCGTTAACACCAATTCTTAAAGGAATACTATTATCCTTAGCACAAGAAATAATTTCCTTGACCTTGCTCTTATTACCGATATTTCCTGGATTAATTCTAATACAATCTGCTCCAGCTTTAATTGACTTAATTGCCAAGCTATAATCAAAATGAATGTCTGCAACCAAAGGAATTAAAACTTGTTTTTTGATGGCTCTAAAACCTTCTAAAGATTCTTCATCTGGCACTGAAACTCTAATAATATCTGCACCAACCTTCTCCAATCTTTTAATTTGATGCACGGTTGAATCAACATCAGGCGTCTTGGTATTTGTCATGCTTTGGACAGTTATAGGTGCATCTCCTCCCACAGGCACATTTCCTACCATGATCTTTTTAGTTTTTCTTCTCTTATCTTGAAATGGTGAATTCATTACATGTTCCTGAAGGTAATACAATACAAGCAACATTAGTTGTCTTATTGTAAGATTTCATTAAATCAACTTTTTCTTCATTAAAAAACAAATCAACGTTATTAACATTACCGATTAAAACTCTTACCGGGAGCTCTACTTCTATATTAAGCGAAGACCCTTTCTCTTTTAAGCTATATTCTATAGATTTATTTCCATCTGACACCTCTACCCAACTTTCGCCAATAAAGTTCATTGATAATTTATCTACTAAACTTATAAATTCACCAATATTAAGATCTTCTTCTTGCAAAGAAATTAATCCTTCATCCTGTGCATACATCAATGTTTTCTCCTTAGATATGATGCCAGTATTGATATCCTTTTCTTGATCTGTGATTACAATGTCTATCTGCTCCACCTTATTTTCTTTAAAATTCATTGATTTAAATAAGTTAGAGATAGCTAACAATATGAAAAGAAAAGAAAGAAAAAGCCAATATTTGTATTTTTTTAAATTATAAAATATATCTTTTTTTGATAAATTCTCGTCTTTTTTTTCCGAGATATTTTTTGAAAATAAATAATTATTGTAAGATTTTAAGATCTTATCTGGATCAAGATCCAATTTTTTACAGTACGCTCTTAGATAGCCTTTTACGTAAGTTGGGCCTGGTAAACTATCATATTCTCTAGACTCTAAGGCTTCTAAAAATGAAACAGATATTTTTAACTCTTTAGACAAATCCTTAATTTTGAGGTTCTGTTTCTCTCTCTCTACTCTTAAAAGGCTTGATTCAGAATTTTCAAGACCTTCACTCATAGAATTAGTTAAGCTTTAAAAGATCTATGAATTAGGAAAAAAATATTCAACTTCCCTAGCAGCTGAAACTTCTGAATCAGAGCCATGGACAGCATTTGCATCAATAGAGTCAGCAAATTCAGCCCTAATTGAGCCTATTGCTGCTTCTTTAGGATTAGTATTCCCCATAAGTTCTCTATAATTTGAGATTGCTTCTTCTCCTTCTAGGATCTGCACCTGCACAGGACCAGAAGTCATAAATTTAATTAAATCAACAAAAAAAGATCTTTCTTTGTGCTCAGCATAAAAACCTTCAGCTTGTTCTTGAGTTAAAAGAATTTCTTTCTTTTCTATTATATTTAGTCCATTAGATTCAATTCTCTTACAAATATCATCCCTATAGCCTTTTGATATCGCGTCAGGTTTAATGATTGAAAGTGTTTTCTGTATTGACATATTAATTCTCTTATTTTATTAATAGCGCGGCATTATACTTAATATAAGAAAAGAGTTAATCAAGTTCTTCTATCCAAGCTGCTTGGATAGCTTCTAGTATCTGCTCATTTACACGACTTGGATCATCATCAAAGTCTTCAAGTTCAAGTACTTTTTGCATGAGGTCTGTAAAAAGTATATATCTTGGGTCAACATCCTCATAAATCTCTGATAATGAAATTGCAATATCATGAATATCAGTCCAAATCATATCTTTCTAGTTTGTTTCTGAAACCATATTAATAGTATATTTAGGAAGTTCAATCTCAAGCTCTTCATCCTTTACAATTAGTTGACAACTTAATCTTGAATTTGGTTCTAATCCCCAAGCTTTATCTAGCATGTCTTCTTCCTTGTCAGATGCCTCTTCTAAAGAATGAAATCCCTTACGAACTATTACATGGCAAGTTGTACAGGCGCAAGAGAGTTCACAAGCATGCTCTATGGGTACATCACTTTTAAGCAATGCTTCACATAGACTGTCTCCATCTTTAACTTCTAACTCCATACCATTAGGGCATGCCTCTTTATGAGGTAATATTCTAACCTTGGTCATTTATGTATATTTATCGAAATGAACTAAGAAATATCAAAGCTTTCACCGCAACCACAAACTGCTGTCACATTGGGATTATTGAAGATAATACCTTGATTAACTCCCTCAATTAAGAAATCAACCTTTGTGCCCATTAGATATTTAAAAGAATTATTGTCTACGAAGACCTTAAAAGAACTACAATCCAAGACAAAGTCTTCTCCATCTTGCGCTTTTTTAACATAATCCATTTCATAACTATAACCTGAGCAACCATCATTCTCTTTTACAGAGAATCTAACTCCTATAGCATCTTCTTGATCTATAAGTTTTTTTTGAAAATGAAGAACAGCCTCATCCGTTAAAGAGAATGAATTAGGATCAAAAGATAACGGCTTACTAGAAGACATTTTTTAATCTAATGGAAGTTAAAGTTTAGACTCGTAATCCTTTACTGCCTGATGAATACTTTCTTCAGCTAATACCGAGCAGTGCAGCTTTATAGGAGGAAGATCTAGAGCATCAGCAATATCTTTATTTTTTATTTCTTTAGCTTCTTCTAAAGTCTTACCTAGCAGCATATCTACGAGTTCACTTGACGAAGCAATTGCTGAACCACATCCATAAGTCTTAAACTTAGCGTCAATAATTTTATCGTTATCGTCCACTTCTATCATTAAAGACAATACATCACCACAAGCAGGTGCCCCTACCATACCATGACCTACATTAGGACTATCTTTATCTAATTTACCGACATTACGAGGGTTCTCATAATGTTCTAATACTTTATCACTATACGCCATTTCTTCTACCTCTATTCATCAAATAAAACAGTTAAACCATTTATATTTAATGCCTTCATTCCGAGTATCTTTTTATCTCGTTTGTTAATTATCTTTTCTTTTGTTTTCTTTACCTGGTCTGCATACCATTGCATTGTATAACCATCATTATGGCCACAGTTTGCT